>NZ_LLKS01000001.1:0-10503 GCF_001414205.1 Geobacillus sp. Sah69
CAGGTGCAACGGGCGGCCTAAGGCCTCCCCCTGCGAACGGAAGAATCGTTGGACAACGAGATGACACCGGAGAAGCTGGCGTGATTTTATCCATTCGACCTTGAGTCCCYAAAGGAGCTTGGCCGGCCTCCGCCTGATGACGAGACCGAACGAGGGAATGTTGGCGCGAAGACGCCCGGAGACATGGGAGGGTTCGTCCTCATCAGCGACGCGGAGATCCAAAGGGTGCATCGAATACGCTTCCCCCACGGCAGGAAAATATAACCAGCCGTGGCCGCGAAGCGCACCCTAGGTCTGTAAGATATCCACAAAACTGAAAAAGGATGTAAGAGATTTTGTCGAAAAATATTTTTTGGACACCCCTGAGGGGCCGAAAAGCCTTGATAAATCAACATTTCTAGAGGGAGGGAAAAGGTGACTTGATTGTGTGCATGCTTCCGCTCATGCGGCGGCGTTTCCATATACTTCAGCATGTCGTTCATCCAGCCCATGTTCCACTTGTAGTTAAAGCCAAGCCCGCCGTCATACGTCGGCGCCGTCACCCGCGGCCAATCGGTCGAATCTTCAGCGATCATCAAGACGTTGGGGTCATAGGCAAACACCGCTTCGTTTAACTTGCGCAAAAACTCGACCGCATACGGGTTTTCATAGAGCTGGTCGTTGTTCGGCCAATACAGCATGTTCGCGACCGCATCGACGCGGAATCCGTCGACGTGGTAATACTCGAGCCAAAACAAGGCGTTGGAGATGAGAAAACTGCGCACTTCCGGTTTGCCTAAGTCAAAATTCGCCGTCCCCCAGACGTAATTTTCCCGGTCTTTTTCGTTCGCATATTCGTACGTCGGGGCGCCGTCAAACATATATAACCCGTGGGCGTCCTTGCAAAAATGCCCCGGCACCCAATCGAGAATGACCCCGATTCCTGCCTGATGGCAGCGGTCGACGAAATACATGAAATCATGCGGCGCACCGTAGCGGCTTGTCACCGCATAATAGCCGGTCCCTTGATACCCCCACGAACGGTCGAGCGGATGCTCGACAAGCGGAAGCAGCTCAATGTGCGTAAATCCACGCTCTAGCACGTACGGGATAAGTTCGTCGGCCATCTCACGGTACGTCAAAAAACAACCTTCCTTTTTCTTCCACGAACCAAAATGGAGCTCATAAATGACCATCGGCTGCTCGTAAATCCGCTTTCGCCGCTTCTTCCGCTGCCAAGACTGATCGTTCCACTGGTATCCTTTCAGATCGTAGACAATCGAGGCGGTGTGGGGGCGCAATTCGGAGCAAAACGCGTACGGGTCCGCTTTCAGCAGCACCCGCCCATCCGGCGTGACGATCTCATACTTATACAAATGCCCTTCCAAGTTTTCCGGGACAACGATCGTCCATACTCCTTCATCGTTCACTTTGGTGAGGCGGAACTTCGCCCCGTCCCAGCCGTTAAAGCTGCCGACCAGGCGCACGTCGCGCGCATGCGGCGCCCAGACGCAAAAGCGGGTGGCGGCCCTTCCGCCCTCATCGATCACGTGGGCGCCAAACAGCTCGTAGCTTTTATGCAAGCTGCCTTCATGAAACAAATACACTTCCAAATCCGTCGGATTCGCCGCAATCAAGCTCGATCGCATCCTTTCTGAAGCAAGATGATGGCCATACACAATATTGACTCCTATTCGCCAGCAGCAGGATTCATTCCTTGAATTGTTCGTCTATATTTTTAGACAAATTCCAACAACCGCTCTTTCTCGCTGTCGAAATTTCATTTGCACACAAGCGGATTTTTATATTATAATTTATAAATAACGGAGGTGCATTATGGCTCCAACACTGTACGATTTTCACCATCTCCCGCACGTCAAAACGCAACATGAATCAACAAAAGCGCTCTGGGTGACGCTTTTGTTGACCATGTTTTTCACCGTCGTTGAAATCATTGGCGGACTGATTTCCAACTCGCTCGCCCTCTTGTCCGATTCGGTCCATATGGCATCCGATGTATTGGCGCTTGGATTGAGCATGGTCGCCCTCTACATGGCAACGCGCCCGCCGAACCGCCGCTTTACGTTCGGTTTTTTGCGATTTGAAATCATCACATCGTTTTTGAACGGGCTGACGTTGGCCGTCATTGCGCTGTGGATTTTATGGGAAGGCATTCAGCGTTTTCTTCATCCTGAACCGATCAACTTTCGTCTTATGCTCGGAATCGCGGCGATCGGCCTCATCGTTAACTTGACGTTGACCATCGTCTTAAGCCGGAGCACGAAAGAAGAAGACAACTTGAACGTTCAGAGCGCCCTTTGGCATTTCATCGGCGACTTAATCAGCTCGATCGGCGTCATCGTGTCCGCGCTGCTCATTTACTTCACCGGCTGGACGATTTTCGATCCGATCATCAGCCTCGTGATCGCCGCCATCATTTTCACAGGCGGGGCGAAAATTATGCGTGAATCGTATCTCATCTTAATGGAAGCCGTACCTGATGGGTTCGATCTCGAACAAATCCGCGCCGACATTCGACAGATCGAAGGGGTCGAAGACGTGCACGACATGCATTTATGGGCCATCTCCACCGACCATTACTCGCTGTCGGCCCATGTGTTTGTCAGCGAGCACATCCAGCCGCTTTGTGTCATTTTGGCGGTGAATGAAATGCTGAAGGAAAAATACGGCATTGAGCATGCCACGATCCAAGTCGAGCACGCCATGCTCCACGACCATGGCCAATATGGCCGGGCGTTTTTGGAGAAAAAAGCTTCCCATGAATAGGAAATGCCGCCTCTGCTTTGAATGGCATGGGCGGCTTTTTCGTTTGTCCATTTTCCCTTTCAAACAAAAAGGAATCAATACGATCCGCGGCGAACATATAGAGTCATCATGCCGAAGGAAGGGATGCCTCATGGGAATCGGAACGATCTTCTCGTTTTTCAGCGTCGCCATATTGCTTACATTGGCGCCGGGCCCGGACATTTTATTCGTCATCGCCCAAAGCGTGTCGCAAGGCAAACACGCAGGCATCGCCACCGCGCTCGGGCTGTGCACCGGCCTGCTTGTCCATATCAGCGCGGCGGTGCTCGGCGTCTCGGCTGTCATTTACCAATCCGCCTTGGCCTTTGCCGTCGTCAAATATGCAGGCGCTGTGTATTTGCTGTACCTGGCCTGGCAGGCGTTCCGTGAACGAGACGAGGGCCTCTCCTTTGGGAGGCAGAAGCCAATGGCATACGCCTCGCTGTACAAAAAAGGCATTGTCATGAACGTGCTCAATCCGAAAGTGTCGCTCTTCTTTTTGGCGCTCCTGCCGCAGTTCGTTGATCCGTCAGCGGGCCAGATCCCGCAGCAAATGCTCGTATTAGGCGTCATCTTTCTCGTTCAAGCTCTCGCTGTCTTCACCTTAGTGAGCATCGGTGCGGAAAAACTGCGCCAATGGCTCTCGGCCCACACCGCCATCACTAGGCGAATCCATTGGCTCAAAGGCGCCATCTTCGCGCTGATCGGCATCCAAATCGCCGTCAGCGAGCGGTCGTAGCGGAAGAAAAAAGAGGGCGGCTGCCCTCTTTTCTGCTCATCTCCACAACAGTGCCGCGCCTCCCAATATGAGGAGCAGGGAGAGAAATAGCACCCATGTTGACCAAAGATCGATCATTTCAAAAAACAAGACTATTCTCCGCTCACGCCCCTCCTTCTTCTTGTATTCTTCCCACTGCTGCTTAATGATCACGATCCCAAACGGAAACACCCCGATTCCCGCCACAAGGAGAATCACCGCTATTCCTTTGTCATCCGTCCCCATTCCTCTAGCCAACCTCCGCACCGAATCACCGCCCGCGCTTTCAGGCAGGTGAGGATCATGCTTTCTGACGCCGTTCGCCCTCGCTCACGACGCTTTCGTTTGCAGCAGCTTCACACCAAGCCCGATAAACACGATCCCTGTCAATCGATTGACAAGAAGCGCCATTTTCGCGTTTTGACGCATCCGTTTCGTCGCTAGCGCGGCGACATAGACGACGCCAAGCCCCCACAGCGTGCTCGTCACCACGAACGAAACGCCGAGCAGCAGAAACGGAAGCGGGCCGTATGGCTGATCCGTTTGAATGAATTGCGGCAAAAACGAAAGGAAAAACAACGCCACTTTCGGATTCATCACATTCGTCGTCACGCCTTGCTAATAAATCTTGTTCAGCTTCATCGGCGCCAGTTCCTCGGACTCCAACGCTGGCGGCGTCGACTGCCGCATCATTTTGATGCCAAGATACACCAAATACGCTGCGCCAGCGATTTTCACAGCCGTAAATAAGACAACCGACTGCTGCAAAATCACCGCCAAGCCAAACGCAGCGAGCAACGTATGAATGAACACCCCCGTCGAAATGCCCAACACCGAATACACGCCCGCTTTTCTCCCTTGCGCCACACTGCGCCCCATAATATACATCGTATCCACTCCCGGAGTGGCATGCATCAAAATCGACGCCAGCAAATACATCCCGTAACTTGTAATGCCTAACACATGTCTCCCTCCTGACCAAGCTAGCAAACAATCATCCATGGACAGTGGCACTGCTTTCGGGCAATGTTACAAAAGGTGGGGGGCTTCACCACAGATACAGTGACAAAATCGTTCCGTTTTCCAAAACGAATGATCCCAAGAACCTCGATGTCCACCGGCCTTCGAAAAAGCAGATGATGGGTAGCGCCCGGTCGGACAAGCAGCGCTTCCCCAATCGAACATCTTTTTTCCTTCCATGACCGCCCGCTCAACGAAAGCGGCTGTTTTTCACTGTCCTTGTTAGAAGTGAACTGCCCACCACCTACGCTTCGCTTAGAGGCAGGGGCTTCAAGCGACTTGTGCGTGTTCACTGAACGGTAAGCCACAAACAAGAACCCTTTACGCTTCCCTTCGTTCCAAAGGTGTCGGTTTGAACCATAGACGATCATATTCATCGGCGATGGCCAACCGAAATTCATCTCCCACCTACTCATTGATCGATCGCTCTTCACATTCCTTGAGGTGGGAGACTTCTTTCGGAAATGACGTTAACGTAAAAGATCTTCTTCTCATCGTCAGTCAAAAAGGCGATATTTTCGAAATGGAAAAAATGGCAGTAGCGCCAGAAATACTTTTAGTCACATTTTCGTGTCACCTAAAAGGCCGGTAAAAAACGGCTGTCACGAGCAAATCAGCGGCATTTCGCCGAAAAAGAAGATTGATTCCGCAAGGTTGTTCTAATTAAGAAACAGCTGGAACTAGCAGTATTTTATACGAAATCACCTGCCTCCTAAATCACCTGCTATTTTTCCAACCTCTTCTTAACGTCCAGATTTTTCTAGCTCTTTCGAATGGTTTGTTTTCGTTTCTTTCCAAGACAACAGCGTAAGTTCGTATTGGGCAAACCCGTTGGACAATGTCGCCACATAGCGGATGCGGCTGTCTGGCGGCAAATATTTTTGTGCTTCCAGTGACGATTCAAAGGAAACGGTCACCGATGCTTTCCCTTTCACTGGCGCAAAGGTCCAGTTGCCGTCCACGGACGGGTTGATCGTTCCGTTTTCGCGAATATAATCGATGATCACTTGCCGGTTTTCATCCGGCGCGGCCAAAATCGTGTTTTTCCCGCCCGGATTGATGATCCGGTTCGTCGTCGCCCGATAGTTGTTCGTCGCAACGATAAATTCCATCTTCGCCGTCACCGGTTTGCCTTGGAATCGCAAGTTTTTAATGCGGTTTGCTTTCGGATTGATCACATTTTGGTTTTTGTCGTATTTCGCCGGCTCGGTGACATCGATCTCGTACGTCACGCCATCAATAATGTCGAAGTTGTACGTCGGGAAGTCGTTGTTGACAAGCGGCTGAATGCCTGTCTTGTTCGGGTCGATTTGGTTGAATTGTCCCGCCGACCACTCAAGCCATTCTTTCAACTCGGCTCCCGTAATTTTCAGCGCATACACCGTGTTTGGATACAAGTACAAATCGGCGACGTTTTTAATGGCGATTTCCCCTGCCGGAATATCCGTGTAATAGCTCGGTCCACCGCGCCCGCCGGCCTTGAACGGAGCGCCGGCTGACAGCACCGGAAGGCCTTCATACTGCGTCCCTTTTAACATTTTTTCCACATACCACTTTTGGGCGTTCGTGACGATTTGCACGGACGGATCATCTTGAACGAGTGCAAAATAGCTGTTGATCGGGCTCGTAGTTTTTCCAACCGGGCTGCGGACGTACTGGATCGTCGCTTCGTGCTCCGCCTGAATGGCCTGCTCGACGGCCGAATCGCTGTCAACCAACGGCGTTTTCGTCGCCTTGTCATACACTGGACGGAGTTGGGCTTTCGCTTGCGTCACTTTCCATTTTCCGTCGACTTGCTCGACCGTCAAGTCGATCACGCCGAGCGTATCGCCCCATGAACCCGGCATCGTCACCGGAACGCCACTAAAATGCGCAGCTTGACGACGTCCCGCTCCTCCGCGCCTACCGCCGTCGGCCCAAACGAAGGAGCCAGCAGCCCCAACGCCAACACCACGCTCGCCGCCGCGTATTTCTTCCGTTTTTTCAATGTCCATCTCCCACTCATCAAATCATTGTCATCTTTCTGCGCCCGCATAGCGCGCTCGAAGACCGGGTGCCGGTCGTCATCCCGGAGCTCGCCGAGCTATCGCATATGTCGGCCCAGTGAACGAAGCTGATCACCATGGCACAAGCGTTTCTCCAACAAGAGACAACCTGACCTTTTTGTCCTCCTGAGCCCGTCGAAGAGAAAACCTGCCGGATTCGGCGAAGCGAACCCTTGACCAACCGAACACCGCCAAAGGTAACATTCGATAAAGGCAAGGGCGGCTTTTCGATTGCCTCCGTTATTCCCCCATTCTTTGTTGTCCCTTGACAATAATATTTTATTTTAAATATTAAGGAAATAAAATAAAAAATTAGATTCATGATTAACTTCTCAAACTTGCTTACTCCATCGCCTTACGAATATGCTCTGGAATCATCACTACTTCTGTCGTGATCACAGGTTCGTTATATTCCTCATCAATACACTCATACCAGAACGCCAAATGTTTTTTATCAATTTCGTGTTCGGACTCTTCTACGGAAATCCCGCCTTCTCCCTGAACAGAGAACCAGTAAAGAAACTCTCCTTCCTCATTTCGCTCGCGGAAGATCGCTTCGACATGCATTTTTTCATCTTTGAGCGTCAACAGCACCTCGTTCATATGTGTGTTTAATAATTCCATCCATTCATCCACCCGCTTCGATTTTCCTTCCTTTACGCGAAATTTGCTTAATTCTACTTTCATCTCATGCTTCCACCTTTCTATTTATTGATGAGCTTCAAAATATAGAAAGAAAGCAGTATATCTTGTATGCCATGCCGAAAACGGTGGAGATAAGCGTCGCATAATAGTCATCAATGTGACCGTGCGCCACATGCCAGACAACTAACAGAAAAATGATATAGCATACTACATCGAGCAGCATCCCTTGCTTAGACGTTCGTTTTTCACCTTATCTTTCTACTCTATTTCGCTTCCTATCTATATAATTCCTTCTATAATTTTACACTTAACTATATAAATGCACCTTGAAAAGTTAACCTTTGCATCACGCTGCACACCCCAAGCATCGAAGCACCTCTTCCGGTTGTTGATCTATATATTCCATAAACCGGGCAATGGCTTGGTCAATATCCATTTGATCTTTGTGAAACACATTGGCAATGACCGCATCCTTGAGCCATTTCCACAAGCGTTCGATGGGATTCAGCTGTGGGGAATAAGGAGGTAAAAAGATCAAGTGAAACGATTCCCCTTCTTGGCGCAAGAAATCTCTCACCATTTTGGCATGGTGGATGCGGGCATTGTCGAGCACGAGCACGATCAGCTGGTCTGGATAACGGCTCTTCAAGATCTTTAAAAAATCCAAAAACGTCGTCGCATTCGCAGCGACTGCTCGATGAAGAACGGTGTCCCCATTGAGCACATTCACCGCCCCAAATACAGAAACGTGGGCATGATGGCCGTACGTAGGCACTTTCCATTTCACCTCACCGAACACGATTGTACGCACACGATTTTCTTTTCTCGAATCGTATTCAGTAAATAAAAAAACAAGAGATTTCACTTACGTGAAACCCCTTGTCCCTAAAGCCTTCTTCCTATTTTCGATGCCGATGGTGGGAGTCGAACCCACACGGGCAAAGCCCACACGATTTTGAGTCGTGCGCGTCTGCCAATTCCGCCACATCGGCGCGACATGCATTATTTTATCACATTACTTCATGTCTGTCAACACTTTTTATATTCATTAGATGGAGGCGGCACCCGGATTCGAACCGGGGGTAAAGGTTTTGCAGACCTCTGCCTTACCACTTGGCTATGCCGCCTTGATCGAGAGCGGAAGACGGGACTCGAACCCGCGACCCTCACCTTGGCAAGGTGGTGTTCTACCACTGAACTACTTCCGCGTCATTGGCTGGGGTAGCTGGATTCGAACCAACGCATCACGGAGTCAAAGTCCGTTGCCTTACCGCTTGGCTATACCCCAACGCCGAAAAGTGAAGGGCGACTAGTGGGAATCGAACCCACGCATGCCAGAGCCACAATCTGGTGCGTTAACCACTTCGCCATAGTCGCCATAATGATAATCAAAATGGCAGGGGCAGTAGGAATCGAACCCACACCGGAGGTTTTGGAGACCTCTGTTCTACCATTAAACTATGCCCCTTTAATCATGGTGGAGGGGGACGGATTCGAACCGCCGAACCCAAAGGGAGCGGATTTACAGTCCGCCGCGTTTAGCCACTTCGCTACCCCTCCAAAGAATGGTGCCGACTGCAGGACTTGAACCCGCAACCTACTGATTACGATTCAGTTGCTCTACCAATTGAGCTAAGTCGGCATAACTATGATATAAATCGCGGCTCATTGTTCATTTGTTGTGTCCCTTCCTCTACCAGCCAACTCGAAGAAGCTGGATGCGTCGGGACAACTCGCAACCGATTCGATGAAGCGGATGCTCGTCTCTACCAATTGAGCTAAGTTGGCATACATATGATGCACATTATTGTTATATGGTGGCTCGGGACGGAATCGAACCGCCGACACAAGGATTTTCAGTCCTTTGCTCTACCGACTGAGCTACCGAGCCATATTAAGTTTTTCATTGCTTTGCTTGTACTGCACCGTGTCTCTTCCTCTACAAGCTGATTCGAGGAAGCCAGATGTGTTGAGGCAACTCCAACTGAACTACTGAGCTGTCTCTTTTCATAATTTTGAAACAATGGCGGTCCCGACGGGACTCGAACCCGCGATCTCCTGCGTGACAGGCAGGCATGTTAACCACTACACTACGGGACCAATTTTGGTTGCGGGGGCAGGATTTGAACCTGCGACCTTCGGGTTATGAGCCCGACGAGCTACCGGACTGCTCCACCCCGCGGCGATAGGAAAGTAAATTAATTTGCACAATGTTCTTAGCGTTGTTATCCGTTACCTCTTCCTCTACAAGCTGATTCAAAGATGCCAGATGCGTCGAGGTAACTCGAAGTGAATTCGATGAAGCAAAGGCTCGTCGCTCCACTCCACAACGATTAAAAATGGTGGAGGATGACGGGATCGAACCGCCGACCCCTTGCTTGTAAGGCAAGTGCTCTCCCAGCTGAGCTAATCCTCCACGAAGAAGTGACCCGTACGGGATTCGAACCCGTGTTACCGCCGTGAAAGGGCGGTGTCTTAACCACTTGACCAACGGGCCATGTTGATGAATCATGGCGGAGAGCAAGGGATTCGAACCCTTGAGGCGCTATTCACGCCTACACGATTTCCAATCGTGCTCCTTCGACCACTCGGACAGCTCTCCACGATGGCTCCGCAGGCAGGATTCGAACCTGCGACCAATCGGTTAACAGCCGATTGCTCTACCACTGAGCTACTGCGGAATGACATCACTTTAGACATTTATTATTATAATGATTCGCGTTGAGCTGTCAAGGACTTTTTTTCATTCCTTCAAAACTAGATAACCGTCGGAAGAAGCCGCTTATAGGTCAAGCCCTCGATCGATTAGTATCCGTCAGCTCCACGTGTCGCCACGCTTCCACCTCGGACCTATCGACCTCGTCATCTTCGAGGGATCTTACCCGCCTGACGCGGTGGGAAATCTCATCTTGAGGGGGGCTTCACGCTTAGATGCTTTCAGCGCTTATCCCGTCCGCACATAGCTACCCAGCGGTGCCCCTGGCGGGACAACTGGTACACCAGCGGTGCGTCCATCCCGGTCCTCTCGTACTAAGGACAGCTCCTCTCAAATTTCCTGCGCCCGCGACGGATAGGGACCGAACTGTCTCACGACGTTCTGAACCCAGCTCGCGTACCGCTTTAATGGGCGAACAGCCCAACCCTTGGGACCGACTACAGCCCCAGGATGCGATGAGCCGACATCGAGGTGCCAAACCTCCCCGTCGATGTGGACTCTTGGGGGAGATCAGCCTGTTATCCCCGGGGTAGCTT
>NZ_LLKS01000002.1:0-12826 GCF_001414205.1 Geobacillus sp. Sah69
GTCGAAGCCCATCACGGTGCACTTTCCGAAGAAGAAGCGAGACGGTGGGAACGAGTGTATGATCGCATCCTAGAAAGAGCACAACACCGATTAGAAACGATGACGCCTCTTCCGAAAAAAGCACTCGCTTTTGTTCGACGCCTTCAAAAACGAAAGGAAGAAGCGCTGCGTTTCTTACGTGAAGTACATGTTCCCTTTGAYAACAACCAAGCCGAACGCGATCTTCGCATGGTCAAAGTCAAAGAGAACATTTCGGGTACGTTTCGCGAAGAAACATTCGCGCAGTCGTTTTGCATCGCAAGAAGCATCGTTTCCACACTGACGAAACACGAAAAAAACGTGTGGGATTCGTTATGTCTTCTGTTGGCAGGCGAAACGATCGATCGAGTTCTTTCCGCTACCTAGGGCATTTTCTATGACCGAAATGCCCTATTTGTGCTGGGCTTTTTTATACACTAGCACTGGGGTGAATAGTTACGGACATTCTTTCTATTTCTTGCACACTCGAATAGAACACGTTGTAAATCACGTCTGATTTCAGCCATTTCCATAGCCCTTCAATCAAGTTCAATTGCGGACTGTATGGTGGCAAAAAGACGAGCTCTAACCGATCTTCGTGTTCTTTTAAAAATGGCTGAATGAGTTTGGCATGGTGAATTCGAGCGTTATCTAAAATCATCACTATTTTGCCTGTGGGATAGCGTTCTAACACAAGTTGAAGAAATCGAAGAAATGTTTCCGCGTCATAGCGTTCTTCTTCGATGCAAAACACTTCCCCTGTTTCGTAGTTCAACGTGCCAATCAGCTTCAGCCCTTGATGTTTTCCAAACGTCGGAATGATTCGTTGTTTTCCTTTGACAAACCATGTTTTTTGAATCGCTTGGTAATCACGAATCATCGACTCATCTTGAAAGAGGACATGGGCGATGTTCCCATCTACCAGTTTTTTTTACTTCAGGGAAGGTGATTTCGACGAATTCTTTTTGTTTCTCTTCATCGGCATTGGCTAGTGTATAGGTCGGTTTCGTATAGCTTAGCCCTAACCGATGCAGAATGTCACTTGTTCCGCGAAGCGTGTATGTTGGCCCCCACTTTTGTTGAATGAGTTCAGCGATTATCGCAAGCGTCCAATTATATTTTGCTTCGAATCCCACATCTACGGGGAGCTGATGTTCAATGATCAAAGCCAGCTCTTTTTCCTGCTCAGGGGTCAATCGACGTGGGGCGCCAGGTGAGTATTTCATCTCCAGTCCATCAAGACCGCGCTGGGCGTAGGCATGAATATAGTTATAAATAGTTTTCTTGGATCGACCAATAATCGTTGCGATTTCTCCTTTGGTATATCCCTGCAAATGAAGATAAATCGCTTGGTAGCGTTCATATGCTCGTTTACTTTTTGCTTCTTTCATGGCAGTGGACAACTTTTCGATCTCGTCTTTGTGATTTGGCATCATATTTTCTCTCCGTTCCCCTATTTTCTCTTTTATTTATTCGCCGTGGAACGGGAGAAAACCTTTATTTCAATTTATATATATAAATATTCTCGCCCGCTCCGGGGCGAGTAAGCAGGGGAGAGTGGTGTTCGAATTCTTGTTGGGGTGGCGCCAAAGGGCTGATTACAGCTACAGCCCTTTTGGCGCCACTTTCTTTTCCACTTTGCGCAGCAGCCAGTCAAAGGCAATCGCTAAGATCGCCGCAGGAATGGCCCCGGCTAAAATCAAGTTTTTATCGGCGATGCGCAAGCCGCGGTCGATCAAGTCACCAAGCCCGCCGGCGCCGATAAACGTCGCTAAGGCGGCGACGCCGATCGTCAGCACCGTCGCCGTGCGCACGCCAGCCATAATGACGGGAAGCGAGAGAGGAAGCTCGACCATCCATAAAATTTGCCGCGATGTCATCCCCATCCCTCGGCCAGCGTCCACCAGCGCCGGGTCGACGCCGAGAATCCCAGTGTACGTGTTGCGCAAAATCGGAAGCAAGGCGTACAGCGTCAACGCGATGATCGCCGGCAGTTTGCCGATGCCGAAAATCGGAAGCATAAATCCAAGCAAGGCCAGGCTCGGAATCGTCTGAATGATGGCGGCCACGCCGATGATCGGCTCGGCGAGTTTGCGATACCGCGTCAATACGACGCCAAGCGGCACGGCGATGACGATCGCAATGCCCATGGCGATAGCGGATAAGAGCACATGCTCTTGAAAGGCGATCCAAATATCATTCTTTCGTTCGATCAACGTTTGCAATAATTCCATTGTACCCCTCCTTTTTCGGCTGTTGTCATACAAATAAAGGGGGATGAAAAAAGGCGGCAACAAGACGCGGAGGGGATGAAAAAGCGTCACAAACAAAGGATACCGCAATTTGGGTACAAATGGCAAATTTGGTATCAGCCGATATGTTTGCCTCTCGCCTGCTCTCGCGGTGATGATGGCCCTCTCCTCCTTGATCCTAAAAAATGCTCCGGAATGCTGGCGAATCCTTCAGAATGATCCGAATTCGAGATGTTCGAATAAGCCCGCCGTTTATCCATCAACATGCTGGCTATGCATTCCCCCGCGCCGTTGATCGAAAGGTTGGCAGGCTCCATGGCGAAGACGAACGGATCAACACGTGAACAAAAAAAACGGCAGCCCACGGCTGCCGGGTGAAAAAGGAATCCGTGTGGAACGTTTTTTATGGGGAACGCATTAGGCATGAACAAGGCGATGAAGGGTGCTTTCCGTTTTGAAAACGCGGGCGTTCAAGACGTGCAGTCCCGCTTCATGTTCGGCGAGGGCAGGCAGCACTTTGTCTTCGAGGATGGATGTGATATGGGTGAGGTCGCCTTTCATATGGTGAAGGTCGTGCGCCATCGCCTCGTATTTGGCGGTCAGCACTTTTTGCCCATGGCGGAGCGCTTCAACGATCGCCTTCGTTTCATTCGTGCGCTCATCCAGCAAGTCGATTTGTTGCGCAAGCGTGGTCGTCTGCTCGTTCAGTTGAGCGACTTGATGTTCGACAGTGCCTATGCGTTCGTTGAGTTGGGCGACTTGATGTTCGACAGTGCCCATGCGTTCGTTGAGATGAGCAACTTGGTGCTCAAGGTTGCTTGTCCGCTCATTCAACTGAGTGAACTGCTGCTCAAGGGCGCTTGTTCGTTCGTTAAGCTGTGCGACCTGGCGTTCGAGAACGCTCGTGCGCTCATTCAGCTTGGTCATTTGAGCTTCAAGAGCACCTGTTCGTTCATTGAGCTGGGCCACTTGCCCCTCCAAGGCGCCAACCCGCTGCTCGAGCGACTCGACCGCCGTGCGCGTCGCTTTCACTTCATGCAAAATTTCCCGCAGCAACGCTTCCATTCGTTTCACCTCCTTTTCCCCTCTATTTTACAAAAAACGCGCGCCGATGGCGAGAAAAAATAGGAAAACGGTTTTTGCTAGAAAAAGAGCGGAAAGAATCGTTACAATAAACATAGGAAAAAATCGAAGCGAAGGTGGACGGAGATGGATGCCACATGGCTCAAACCCATTGTCGAAACCAAATATTTATCGACCGAAAACGCGCACCGCTACCGTGCGATTTTGCGCTATTTCTACATTCAGCACGAGCGGATGCGCCAATATTTGTTTCCAGAAGAAGTGTACGCTTTTTTAAAGCAGCACGAGGAGTTTGCCGATTACACAGAAGATGACTTGCAGCAAGACCTCGACCAGCTCGTGAAATGGAACAACTTGATCGCCCGTCAAGAGACGTCCCACGTGCGGACGATTGAAGAGTTTAAGAAAAAGCGATTCCGCTACCAATGCAGCCCGTACACGGTGGAGATCGAGCGGATGATCCGCACGCTTGAGCAGCTTGGGGATTCGTTCGGAGGATCGCTTGAGAAAACGCGGTTTGACCGCTTGTATGCTTCCCTTTCCCGCATCGAGGCGATCATCGCCTCCGGGTTTCAGGAACAGAGAGATGAAATGTACCAAGTATGGGAAGAGACGTTCGATTATTTCAAGAAAATCATCCAAAATTCCGCAGACTATATGGCCTATTTACATAGCGAAAACGTGGAAGAGCGGATGACGTCTGAGTCGTTTCTCGTCTATAAAGAGCAGTTTACGGCGTACTTGCGCGATTTTATCGTCGCCTTGCAAAAAACGTCGATGCAGATTGAACAATTGCTTGAAGATCTGCCGGAAGAAGGGGTTCGGCAGTTCATCGGGCATGTCGTCGACTATGAGCGGTCGATCCCGCGCTTTGCCGATGCGCCGCCGCCGCGCGCTGTGCAGATTGAAGAAAAATGGGAGACGTGGCGCAGCTTGTGTGAATGGTTTTTAGGCCGCAACGGGCGCGAGAGCGAGCTTTCGTTTTTGCAATACCAGACAAATGAGGCGATTCGCCGTCTGACGCGCGTCGTGCAGCGGCTTGGCGAGCGGCATCATCATTTTCGCAGCCGCAAAGGCGACTACTTGCATTTGGCGCGCTGGTTTTCCCGCCTTGAATCGATTGAAGAGGCGCACTGCCTGTCAGCGGTCGTATTCGGCTGCTTCCATACGAAACATCTCGTCGCTGATGCGGAGGCGACTGACAACATATACCGCGACGTATGGGACGAGCCGCCAGCCGAGTGGGTGACGAAGCCGCGCGTCCGCCATTACGGGGAAAAGAAAAAGCCGCAGGCGATTGAAGACAAAGAACGGGAGAAAGAAGAAGCGCGCCTTCGCTATTTGGAAGAAAAAGAGCGCGAGGAAGCGGCGCTCAGACAGCTTGTGACCGATGGAAAAATCGTGCTGGCTGACCTTCCCGAGGTGACTCCATATGTACGAAAAACGCTGCTCGGTTGGATCGCCAAGGCGATGGGGCGCGAGGGGCAAGCAATGAAGACGGAAAACGGGTGGGTGGTCAAAGTGGTGAACAAAGAGGGGACGATTTGCCTTCGCGCAGAAGATGGGGAACTCGTGATGCCGAACTACGAAATTCATGTGCTTTCGGGAGGTGAGTGAGGATGGAAACGGCGTTTGACGACAAGGCGAAAGAAGCGCTCGCCGCGCTGTTTGAGCAGTTTTGGATCATTCGCGACCAAGAGCCGGATTTGTACCAGCTCGTCCGCGAGCGTGAACATGTGTTGAAACGGTATGTGGAGGAGAAGTTTGGGTATCGACTCATCGTCCACCGCTATTTCGCCAAGCTCGAGAAAATTCCCGCCGATCCCGAGCCGTGGATGGGCATCGAGTCGTTTCAAGAGCCGCTCGATTATGCGCTGTTTTGCTGCTTGATGGCGTATTTGGAAGGCAAGGCGGTGGAGGACAAGTTTTTGCTTTCTGACGTATGCGAAGAAATTCGCGCCATGTACCCGGGGGATCTACCAGTCGATTGGACGAACTACGCGCATCGGCGCGCGCTCATCCGCGTGTTGAAAACGGCGGAACAAATCGGTCTTGTCCGCCGGATGGATGGGGAGATTGAAGCGTTCGCCCAGCATGTGGAGGAAGAAGCGCTGTACGAAGTGCCGGTGCTCGCCCGCTATTTTATGCGTACGCATCCGAAAGATTTGTTGCAATATGAATCGATCGACGAATTGCTCGCCGAGGAGTGGAAAGCCTCGCCGCAAGATTATCGGCGCCATCGCCTGTATCGGAAGCTGTTTTTATCCCCGGCGGTGCATCGGACAGAAGGGGACGAGCAAGATTTTTACTACTTGCGCAACTTCCGCCATCGGCTGCGCGATGACATCGAAGCGCATACGCCGTTTCGGTACGAGTTGTACAAAAACGCCGCCATGTTGATGTTGCCTGAGCGGCAGGCGCCGTACACCGTATTTCCTGATCAGAAAGGAACGTCGGAGATCATCCTTCATTTTGCCGCCTTGGTGCGCGAGCGGCTTGGGGAATATCCACCGGATGAATACGGCCGCATCCGGTTGACGTCTGAACAATTTTCCGCCTGGCTTGCCGATTGCCGCCGCCGTTACGGGGCGGGGTGGGGGAAAACGTACCGCGACATGTCGGCTGCCGAGCTTGTCCGCGAAGTGCTTGCGGCGCTCAACGAATGGCGCATGGCCGATGTGGAGCACGACACCGGAATGATCGTCCTTTACCCCCTCCTCGGGCGGGTGTCGGGACGGTATCCAGATGATTTTGACGCGAAAGAGGGAGGAGAACATGGCGAATCCATGGGTGCTTCATCGTGCGGGGCTGATTAATTTTTGGTATTACGACGAGCAGTATTTTCATTTCGCTGACGGCAAGCTGCTGTTGCGGGGAAGCAACGGGGCGGGCAAGTCGGTGACGATGCAAAGCTTGATCCCGGTGCTTTTAGACGGCAAGAAGACGCCCGATCGCCTCGATCCGTTCGGCTCACGGGCGCGGCGCATGGAAGACTACTTGCTTGGGGAAAAAGACGTCGTCAATCGCGATGAGCGGACGGGGTATTTGTTTTTGGAATACAAACGAAAAGCATCCGACCAATACGTCACAACGGGCATCGGCCTGCGGGCAAAGCGGCAAAAAAGCCTCGACTTTTGGGGGTTTGTCATGTTCGACAACCGCCGCATCGGCTATGACCTTCAGTTGTATAAACAAGAAAAAACAGGTGAAAAAATCCCGCTGACGAAACGCGAGCTCGCCGCATTGCTCGGTGCGGGCGGGACGGTCGTCGAGACGCAAAAAGAGTATATGGAGCTCGTCAATAAGCATGTGTTTCGCTTTGAATCGCTCGAGGCGTTTCAAGAATTGATCGAACTGCTCATTCAACTGCGCAGCCCGAAGCTGTCGAAAGACTTTAAGCCGACGGTGATTTATGAGATTTTGGAAAGCTCGCTGCCTCCGTTGACCGATGACGAGCTCCGCCATTTATCCGAAACGATTGAAAACATGGACCAAGCCAAGCAGCAGCTTGAGCAGCTCGAACGCGACGAACGGGCGTTGAAGCGCCTTTGCGATCAATACCGCCTGTACAACGAATATATGATCGCCGAAAAGGCGGCAGAATACGTAAAAGCGGTCAAGCAGGCCGAACAGCTCGCCGCCGAGCAACAACGCCTTCACGATGAAGAAGAAAAGACGCGAAAGGCGCTTGATGAGCTTGAGGAGTCCATCACCCGCCTCGGCCGCGAAGAAGACGTGCTGCGAGCGCGCGAAATCGACTTGGCTGGCCATGAAGTGTTCCAGCAGGCGGAAAAGTATGAACAGCTGAAAGCCGAACGGCAGCGCCTAGAGGAACGGCGGGAGCGGCACGAGCAGACGATTGCGGAAAAAGAACGACAGGAACGTCAGCACCGCCGCCGCCTCGATGAAGCGGAAGCGCGGCTGGATGACCTTGAGCGGAAGCTTGAAGACGAGCTGGAGCAGCTGCGTATGGATGCCGACGAAGGATCCTTTTCCTTGCATGAAACGAACGAAGACGATTTTCACCGCCATCGCCAAAAGCAACAAGAGTTTTCGTTTGCCGCGTGGAAACAGGAAGCCGACCGCCATATCGAGCAGCTCGAGGAGTTGGCGCGTCTTTGGCGCAGGCATGACGAGGTGAAACGACGCTATGAAGAAGCGAGCAGCGAAGCGGGCGAAAGGCGGCGGGAAATGGACGAATGGCGCCACCAGCAATGGAAATGGGAAGAGCTGTTCGAAGAGGAGAAAGAGCGGTTTGAACAAGCCGTGCTTGCCTGGGTCGAGCAGGGAGGAATCGACGTTTCCGAAACGGACATTCAGGCGTTTTTGCAACAAATGGGCGCCCTCTATGAACAGTATTCGCTCGATGATTTGAAGCGCCCATTCGTGCAAGCGTATTACGATGCCGTCGGCAAGAAAAAGGATGAGAAATGGCGGCTCGAGCATGACATCCGTATGTTGGAAGAAAAACGGGCAGAGCGCGAGGCCGAACTGCGTCAATGGCGGGAACAACGCGACCCCGAGCCTGAACGGGATGAACAAACCACTGCCGCCCGGTTGGCGTTGGAGGAGAAAGGCATTCCGTTTGTCCCGCTTTATGCCGCGGTCGAATTTGTCGACGATGTGCCTGACGATGTGCGCGAGCGAATCGAATCGGCGCTTTCACACGCGGGGCTGCTTGACGCCCTCATTACTGCTCGCGAGATCGACGTCGCCTGCGACCGTGTGCTCATTCCGAAACCGGTCCATATGGCGCACACGCTTGCTGATTATTTGCGCCCAGATGCCAATGCCCCTGTGTCAATGGAGCGGATTGACGAAGTGCTCCGAAGCATCGTCATCACCGATGCCGACCAAGAAGGCGGCATGACGATCGATGAAACGGGGCGCTATTCGCTCGGCCTTGTCCACGGCCATGCACCGCGGGGATCGAAGGCGATGTTCATTGGCCGTGCGGCGCGCGAACGGTGGCGGCTTGAGAACATCGCGGCGCTGGAAGCCGAGATCGCCGCTGTGGGGCAAGAGATCGACCGTCTGCGCGGGGCGCATCAGGCGGTGGAAGCGGCCATCCAAGCGCTCGCCGACTGGTTGGCGTCCTTCCCATCGGACCGCGATGTGCGCACCGCGTTTGACGAAGCGCAAGAAGCGCGCCGCCAAGCCGAAAGCAAAGAACGGGAATGGAAGCGGCAAGAAGAAAAAGCCGCTCTCTTGGCGCGCGAATGGAAACAAATCAAACAACAGCTCCACGACGAGTCGGCCGAGCTCGATTTGGCCTTTACTTTAGACGGCTGTGAACAAGCCCAGCTCGCCATGAAATCGTACGTCCGCCATGTGCACGAACTCGAAGTGCTTTACCGCGAAACGCGCCATACCGAGGCGATGATCGCCCAACAGCGCGAGCGGCTCGCGGCGCTGGAAACGGAGATCGACGAAGCGAAAGGCGAACGAAATCGGCTTCGGGATGAAACCGAGCGGCTCGCCTTGCGAATCGCGGAGATGGAACGGACGCTCGCGCAAATGGGGGCGGATGACATTCGCGCCGAAATCGCCCGCATTCAAGAACGATTGGCGTTTTTGCGCCAAGAAATTCCGCGCCTTGTCAACGAACGGGCGCGGACGGAACAGCGGCTCATGCGCTTAGTCGAAGAGCGGGAAAAAGGGGCGCAGCGGGAAGCGTTCGCCCGCGAGCTCGCCGCGATGTGGGAAAAGTCGTTTGCCCGTGAAGCGGCGCTTGGGCTTGTGGATCTTGATCGTTCCCGCTCCCTCCTAGAGCAGGCGAAAGAAGCGAAACAACGGTACGAAGCAGTGTTAAAAGAGACGCGTTCCTCGCTTCTGGCGCGGCTGAACACCGTCTTTTTCCAAGAGTCGTCCAACTTGACCGAATACCGGGCGTCCTTCGAGCCGCTGGAAGAACAAACGAAGCCCGAATGGACCGCCGCTGCCCCAGACGATGAGATGGCCATGAAAGCCGCGGACTGGCGGGAGAAACAAGAACGGCACGTCATTTACCTCGACTACAAAGGCGAGCGCGCCACGCCGTTTGCGGTGCTGGCGGAAGTGGAGCGCGACATCGTCTTGCAGCACGAGTATATGAAAGAACAAGACCGCGAGCTGTATGAGGACGTCATCTTAAAATCAGTCGGCCGCATTTTGCGCAGCCGCATCCAGCGCGCCGAACGGTGGGTGAATGAGATGAATAAACTGATGGGCGGCCTCGACACATCATCAGGGCTTGTGCTGTCCATTCAATGGAAGCCAAAAACGGCGGAGACGGAAGCGGAGCTCGATACGAAAGAATTGGTGCGCCTGTTGCGGCTTGATCCGCGGCTGCTTAGAGAGGAAGATTTACAGCGAGTGACGAACCATTTCCGCTCGAAAATCGCCCGCGCCCGCGAATTGCTTGAAGAGCGCGGCCAAGGCAGCACGCTCCATCAAATCATTAAAGAAGTGCTCGACTATCAGAAATGGTTTTCCTTCACTTTGTACTATGAAAAAACAAACGAGCCGAAACGCGAGCTGACGAACCACCGCTTTTACCAATTCAGCGGTGGGGAAAAGGCGATGGCGATGTACATTCCCCTTTTCGCCGCGGCGTATTCGCGCTACCAAGAAGCGGGCGATGATGCCCCGTACATCATTTCGCTCGACGAGGCGTTCGCCGGCGTCGATGAAAACAACATCCGCAACCTGTTCGGACTTGTCGAACAGCTCGGCTTTAACTACATCATGAACTCGCAGGCGCTTTGGGGCGACTACGACACCGTGCCCGCGTTGTCCATTTGCGAACTCGTCCGTCCGCGCAATGCGTCGTTTGTGACCGTCATTCATTACCGTTGGAACGGGCGCGTCAAACAGCTCATGGTCGATGACAAAGAATGGGAGATGATCGAAACGTGAGCACGGCCAAGGAGGCGGCTGCCTTTTTCCGCTCTGAACCGGGCTTCCGCCGTCTGTTTATCGAGATGAAGCACAAGTACGAGTCGCTCGGCCGCGTCGGCGGCGCGGTGTCTTTAGAGGCGTTCACCGATGAAGAGCGGGAGGCGGTGGCCGCCTTTTTCGGCAAAGACGTCTCCCGCGTCTCCCTTATCGCGTTTGAAAAACAGCTCGGACAGACGAGGTTTGCGGGCGTTGGGCTTGTCGAGCTGCTTGAACAGTACTTCGGCGCCCCGCTTGTCTCAAACAAAGAACGGCGCCAGGCGGAGGAAGAGGAACGGGATCGTTTTTTTGCGCGTCTGACCGAGGAGCATCATTGGGTTGAGTCGGTCCGCCCTCAGCGCTTCGTCCAAACGGCGTACGAAACCGACCGCCGCAGCCTGGAGGAGGCCATCCGCCTTGTCAGCGCGGCTTTGGGCCGCCTCCCGCTCCCGTCATACATGCGCCTCCCGCTCTTTGCCCAGCAAGTGGCGGGCGACCCGCATGCGTTCGATTTGTCCACGCTACCGGGGAGATTGTTGCTTTCGGCGTTGCAAGCGACCGTGCCCGGGGATTGGGACATGGCATCTGTAGAGAGCGTCAACGAGTTGCTCCAGTCCGTCGGCTTGCTCCGTGAGGATATCCTGAACTTTGTCACATGCGCCAACATTCTTGCTGAAACCAAGGACGGACCGCATCCTGTTTTCTCCGCTGCCTGGGAGGCGAACACAGCGCTGAACATGCCGCTTAGAGATGTGCTGTCGCTTGTCCGCGCCCGCCCTGCCCATGGGGGGACGGTGTACATTGTCGAAAACGCGGGCGTCTTTTCGACGCTGCTTGACACCCGCGCCCCGCTTGTCAGCACGAACGGGCAAATGAACGTGGCGACGATGAAGCTGCTCGATCTTCTCGCCTCTTCAGGCGCCAAGCTGTATTACTCCGGCGACTTCGACCCAGAAGGATTGGCCATGGCAGAGCGGCTGCAGGAGCGGTATGGACAGGCCGTCACCCTTTGGCGCTTTTCCGTCGAGGATTATAGGGCCGCCAACCCTGTCGTCGACCTCACCCCCGAGCGCCTCGCCAAGCTCGCATCCGTAACGTCGACGCCGCTGCAGCCGCTGAAAGAGGAGATGGCGGAAACGAAAAAAGCGGGGTATCAAGAGGCAATTATCGGGAGGCTGACAGAGGATATCAACGGGTAGTCCATCCACGAGCCAGAGAAGGAGCCCGGAGCGATCGGGTCTCCTTCTCCAAAAGGAATTTTTGCGCATGCTCGTCCGTCTCGAATTGGATGAAGCGAAACAGCGGCTGTTGTTCGGTTTTTTCGAGACGTATTTGCGGCGATCTGAAGAGGAGGAAGCAAAACGGCGACACGAGGGGAGCCAAATGGAAACGAAGGAAGCAAAGCGTGTGATGGAGCTCATCGTCTCATACGAACAGCGGGGGATGGAAAAGGGAATCCAACAAGGAATCGAACAGGGGTTAAAGCAAGGGATGAAGCAAGGACGCCAAGAAGGGATCGAGGAAGGGAAGCTCGACGTGGTGAAGAGAATGCTGGCGAAAGGATACGATGTCGACACGATCCACGAACCGACCGGACTGCCGATGGAGAAGATTGAAAGGATGAAGGGGTGAGATGGTCCTTCGCCGTCAAGCCCCACATTGTCGTCGACCTCCAATCGTGCCAAAACCCCGGGGGATCGACGACAATGGTTTTATGCGTTTGTCATAGTTCCCCTGAGATTATCGCTGTGGTATAATGTTCATCTAAAGGCTTATCAATGACGACGGTCATAGTTCCCCTGAGATTATCGCTGTGGTATAATCGACTGTGTACAGTCTTGACCCCGAAGGAAGTCATAGTTCCCCTGAGATTATCGCTGTGGTATAATCGGCTGATCGTTTCGATTAAGTCAACATAGGAGTCAGTCAAGACTTTGTGGAGAACATTTTTTCGGTTCACTACGGGTGTTGTCAATCACTAGTTAGCGAACCATTTTCAGGAATTGATATCGTAAGCGCTTTCGGACTCTCATCCCTCATCTTGAAGTGATGATATTGTATTCCATTTTTTTACACCCAACCAAAATCCCGAAGCGCCGACAACGCTTGATGGATCGGCGTCCCGGATGACCGCTGCAGACACGGTAGATTCTGACGCACCACATCTGCCCACAACCGTCCTGCCTTCCGTTTGGCCTGTTCAACCCGCTTGGACTTCGTCGAGGCCGAGGCTGCCGTTCGGGTCTCTTCTTCCTCCACCAACTGCCCATTTCTCCGCCAAATCCCGTCGATTCGGGCTGCCATCGCCCTCAGAAACGCCCGAAGCCCTTGGTCTTTCCAGCTGCGGCGGGATTTCACCCGATGCGCAAACCGGCTCATCACGCTCTCGGCGTGGCCCATCGGACGCATGCCGGTCGTCTCCACCCCTTGCTCCGACAGCCACYCCCGATAGTCCCGGATGCATCCCGGCATCGACTCGATCCGACGGATCATGGCAGCCATCTGCTTCYCTTTCGCTTCGTCCTCCAACGTTCCGACCGCCCYGTTCAGCTCCCCCA
>NZ_LLKS01000003.1:0-7428 GCF_001414205.1 Geobacillus sp. Sah69
TCAAGTTCTTTCGACCGGCACACATGCGCCGGGTTGACCATGACCAACGGGATCCCGTGCTCCTCGAGGAAGTAGGCCAGGTTCAACCAGTAGTGCCCGGTCGGCTCCACSGCGACGATCACCTCTGACTTCCCRAACGCTTGCATCGCCYCCTGAATCGCTTTATACAGCTGTTGAAACCCCTCTTTCGACTGGAAGATCGGGAACGATTTGCGAAGCACGCGCCCCCGGTCATCCACGAAGCAGGCGTAGTGGGTTCGTTTCGCGATATCGATGCCCACGACAAGCGTTTGTTCCGTAACTTGATCAATTTTATAGTTTTGTGTACAATTCATCTGAAGTCCTCCTTGGCATGATGGTAGGTATTGTTTGACACCCCTGCATCATACCAAGAGGGCTTTTTTTGATCAAGTCCCCGGAAAAGCTCCTAACGGGAATGCTCCTTTAAGTTGGAAAATTATCCATGCAATTTCACTTACGGTAAGTGATAAAAAAAGTTTCGTTTGAATAAGCTGTGATTGAAATTTTTGTAAAACAGCTATTTCGAAAAGTGAGAGATCTTTGAAGGAAATGTTTTGGGCTATGAGATACATTTTTGCTCTTCGCATAGCCCACAGGATATGAGTATGAGATGAAAAACCCGAGTTCGACAGTTTTGAGGCCATTTTAGGCAAATGAAAATGGCCAAAATGCTGTTATATCAAAGATTTCGCGATGCGGATCCTAGAAAAAAACACTGAATTTCATAGGCACACGAATTCATAATTTATCCTTTAAAAAAGCCTAATATCGCTTATAATATAGGCATGTACATACGACGAGTGACACGCAAAAACAAAGACGGAACGACTGTGGCGGATCCCCAGCTTGCTCATAATGAATGGGATCCAAAGGCCAAATAGGCGAAAGCGAAGGTGATGGATTCGTTCGGTCGCGAAGATGAAGTGGATCGCGCCGTCTTGGAGCGTCTGGCCAAAAGCATTTCGCGATTCCTTTCCCCTGACTCATGAATCGTGGCCGAAAGTAAGAGACGAATGCGAGCGTCTCATGCTTGGACATTTTTCTTCAAAAAACGGCGACCTTTATCAACGAACAGAACTGACGGCCAAACAAGCGCTATTCCTTGCGGCTCTAGGGCTGGAACCTCCTCCAAAGATTCTAGGCATCCACCCTCGCGCCTAGATACACGCCCGAAGTGTGCCCAAATGCCTCCGATCCCTTTTGTATCAAGGGGCGAGAGGCATTTTGTTTGCCTAGTGACTGTCGAACTCGGGTATACGATTAGAATTGAAAAATGCCCCAAGTGTTTTTCATCACTTGGGGCATGGATGAAGTTACGTTAGCAAATTCGTTCCTTATTTCTTATATTATATTATTTGCTTTTAACCATTCTTCAAATAGCTTACTTCCGACTTCATAAGATAAATCATCTGCATCAACAGTAAAAATCTTGTAACCATATTTTTCATGGAAATCATACTTATCTAATATTTTTTTAACTAATGTAGTATCTTGTTCATTATCTAAAAAAACTACCCATTTATTTTCATTCTGAATTTTATATGCGACTGCTTCTAAATCAACATTGTTCTCATAATATCCTAAATGAAGATGCTCATTTGGATCAAATTTCACGTTTATTCACTCCCTATAATTGATTTGATTACCATATGAAGAGATGTTTTTTCATATTAGGAGCTACATGATAATGTAGATAACCCGTGGTGCTAGATAAACTTGAGCAAGCATAAAAATAGCCCTTGCTGGCGGATCTCCTGTAGAATGAAAGTGCGACCTGCCATTCGAAAGGAGAATCCCCATGCAAGAGCACTTTCATTTTACTACAGATCGAGCCAAGATTCAAAAGCAATATGCCGCCATTTTCGTTTTTGTTTCTGCTCAACTTTCATGCATTCAGGTGCATCTTCATCGTCGAAATCGCCATTTGGTCAAGCAAGGCTGTACGAAGAATACCAAATGGCGCTTTGGACTCCGTCTCGAAAAAACCAGAAACATCGTGCGTCTGAGACATGGGAGCAGTGGATCCAACAAAAACGCAAAGTGATCGAGACGGTGTTCTCGGTTCTGGTTGACCACTATCGCATCACGGGGATCCGAGCCAATTCGATTATCGGATTTGAAGTGGCACTAGACGGTATATTGTTAGCTTATTCCCTGGTTACACTTGGGCTAGTTGAGCGCTAAAGCTCAACTAGCACCACGGGTGGATAAATCATCAGCTTCTCTTCCGTCTTCGTGCGCGGCCGGGCAGGAGGGGATTTGATCGGGATCGAAGAAGCCGAGATGCAAAAATCAAAGCCGCGCTTGACTCGCAGTCAAACGCGGCTTTCGGATGAAGGAAAACTAGCGAATGGATTCAAGCTGCTTGGCCAAATGGTGAAGTTTTTTCTCGTGCTGGATGGTTTTGGACGCGAGGAAATGGACGGTTTCTTGCGTTTCGGTCAGCTCCACGCGCAAGCCAGCGAATTTTTGTTCGAGTCGGTCGAACCGCTCGTTCACCTCGGCGCGAAATTGCTGCATCTCCGCTCTCAGCTGGTTGGCCGTTTCTTGCATTTCCGCTCTCAGCTGACTTCCCATTTCGTCAATTTGGGTGCGGATGTCGCGGGAAAATATTTTCAGCGCCTCGACCACTTCTTTCACCACCGTATCGCGCTCCATGCTTGTTCACCTCCTCTTTTTTGATTATACGACGTGAAGCAGGGAAAGAAAACTATGTTTTGAACAAGCTTTTTCTCCGTTTTCATTTGATTGATCGTTGGCTCGAGTTGCGGCGTCGTGGGTGAGGCTGGAAAGTTCATGTCAATGATCATGGCGGCGTTTTGAGGGAACGGGTGAATCTGCCTCTTCGTTAATCAAAATATTAGTTTCTCGTTTATCACTTTTAGGGATTTATAATTTTTCCACTGCTTTTACGAATACATGTAGCAACTGATCCAAGGTTGTCCCTCCAAAACTTTGTTTGAATATACGCTTAGTTTATCATGCGTTTCGGTTAACGCCAATCGATTAGATACGGCAACCATCGACTTGTTGGATCAAGTGATCGAACAGTTTGTGCAATGGATTCATACGCATCGCGAACGGTGAGCGCGCCGTTCACTTTTTCTTTCGGCTGACGGTGAGTCCGAGTAAGTTAAATAATTTGCTTGACTATCAAGCAGGTGCAAGAGAATCGAGAGAAGAAAAAACGGCAGCGATGCCGTTTTTTCTTGAATGCTCATCTATTTCGCATAGCGGACCATCGTAAGCATGCCGCCCATGTCCTTTATCGAATGCATGTTGGTTGTATGGTGAGGTTTATGACAGTGAAAGACCCAATTTCCCGGGTTGTTGGCCAAAAATTCGATGTTCCATGTTTCTCCTGGCGCTACATTAATCGTGTTTCGTTTTAATCGTTTGCTGTCTTTGTAAGGCAGCTGAACCGTGGGACGCACGGGGATGGCTTGGTTGACAGCCTGCCGTGGGGCGGGTGTTCCCAAGAATCTCCCACCTCTAAGCGTAGGTGGGAGAGCGCTCAAGAACAGAATACATGCAGGTGTAATACAAAAAGCTGTAATCGGATGACACGCCCTCTGTTTTCGCTCAAACTCAGCCGGGATGTTCACTGACATGGACTAACCTGTTATTTGCACACATATATGTGTACAAATAAACATTTGCAGGAGGGATCATCCGTTGCCGATGTTATTCACTGGGGGGATCGCGGCGGTTTTGTCTTTCATTGTGATTGCTTTCATCTTTATCAAAAGGAAGAAAATCACATGCATGGCTGGAATGATGGCGGCGATGGCGTTAGGAATGTTGGCTGGGCTGACGGGCGGCCTGCTGGCTGGGATTTCTTACAACGGCAATCTCTTTTTGTCAACCATTTTAGGAATGGCTTTTGGGTTTTTAGCTGGATTTTTAGCTGGGATGCCGATCAGCATCATGGCCATCATCGACGGTGTTTTATCAGGAGTCATGGGCGGCATGATGGGAGCGATGTTAGGAGAAATGATTGCGCCTGAATATCGGGATTCTACGATTCACATCATGCTTGTTCTATTTGTTGGAATGGCTTGTATTGTTCTATACATGCTTCAACAAGAAACGGGTTTTAACCGTGCGTTTTTGATCAATAAACTATTCCATAACCCGCTATGGTTAGCAATCGTCCTTCCGCTGTTTTTCTATTTGTATAACCATTTATATAATGAATTTTCTCGATCTTCTAATCTTCCGATAACGAATCCGCCTATAAACCATTTTATGGAGGGCCACAACCAGACTGCATCTCCGTTAAGCATCGAAACAAAGGGGAAAAAGGTAGTGGTTGAAGCGACTGAATTTTATTACTTTCCTGAGAGTTTGCAACTGACTGTAGGACAGCCTGTTACCTTAATTCTGAAAAATAGCGGTCAAATGGAACACGATATCGAATTCGAAAATATGAAGATTTTGTTACAGCAGAATGACCATGGAAACCATGCAGAAAATGCGGACGTTCATGTTCATTCCTTGCCGGGGAAAGATGCATGGACCAAACAGGAAAGGGAAGGGTTTGTCTACATTAACAAAAATGAAGATGGTTCTTTACTCATTATGTCTCCGATTTGCACCCATCTAGGGTGTACCGTTGGAGATGCTGAGGAGAACATGCAGAAAACAAGGCATCCGCTTCTTATGTCCGTGCCACGCGGGGCAATATGACGAATACGGTATCAATGTAGGGGGGCCACCGCCAAGACCGTTAGATACATTTGACGCTTATATTCAAGATGGCAATGTGTATATTGCCGTACTGAGCCCGAGGAAAAGGGAAAAATGAAAATCCGTTATTCCGCAGAAAAAACAGCAGGCTGGAACGTCCAACCTGCTACTTTTTCCTTTACGGCATGATGCTGATCCCGTTGGGCATTTCGCCTACTTGAACCGTTTGGATTGCTTTGTTTTGTTCTTGATCAATGACGCTCACGGTGTTGTCGAACATATTCGTAACGAAAACATACTTGCCATCCGGGCTTGTGACGACCCCATGCGCTCCGTTTCCTGTTTCAATTGTGGCCACGACTTGTTTCGTTTTTAAGTTTATCTTGCTTACAGAATGAGAGGGCGCCTCTTTCGTCCCTTGATTGGCGACATAAGCAAACGTATCGTCAGGCGACACGTACACTTGGGCTGGCCCTTGCCCGACAGGGATTTTTTCCACTTTCCCGCTTGTTACGTCAACAATGGCCAAGGCATTTTCAGCATTCAACGTTACGACTAACGTTTTGCCGTCCGAAGTAATGCCGGTTGTGACAGGGATGGATCCGACTGTGATTTTCTTTTCTTCTTTCATTGTTTGCAAGTTGAGAACACTGACGCTGTCTTCCCCCATGTTGGCGACATACGCGTATTGGCTGTCTTTGGAAATGCGAAGCCCGTGCGGGCCTTTTCCGGTTGGAATGGTTTCAATGACTGAATAGCTCGCGAGATCAATAACGGAAACGTTATTGTCTTCATTATTGGTCACAAGGGCGTATTTGCCGTTTTCAGTAAACACGATATGGGCGGGATGGTGTCCCACTTCCACTTTTTTGATTAATTCATTCGTTTCCGTATCATAAAACAACGCCATTCCTTTCATATCCATCGACTGGTCATGCCCGTGTTGCATGGCCGGAACTAACGTAGCGCCGAGAATAGCTCCGTCGGGAGAAACTTGGACGTTATGGACCGCGCCGTCGACTTTGATCGTTCCGACCACTTTGTTTGTTCTCGCATCAATTTTTGAAATGCTTCCGCCCTCGTTGGCAGTAAAGTAGAATTTGTTCGTTTCTTGTGTTTGTTCAAGGGCGGCTGGCTGCCCATTTTTCTCTGGTTCGGTTTTGTCTTGAGGGGAATTGGCTGCGCACCCCCCGAGAACAAACGCCAACATCGCCAATAACGATAACCATACAATCGCGGTTTTGCGCATGAGCGGTTTCCTCCTTTTGCTTTAGAAGTTACTTATATTGTAGCAGTGAATTTTGCAAAAATTATGGAGCGATATATTTTTAGGCAAACAAAAAGACATGCGCCCGCATGTCCCTATATTTCCCCTTCTGATGCTAGTTTTGTCCAACTTCCACCGTTATTTTTTGTCATAAAAATATCCCCGTTCATTGTAACGATCACAATTTCTTTGTCGTTTGCTGGATTAGAAGTTATATACATGATATGATCTTTTTCATCCAATGGCGGAACAGCAAGAACTTCTTCGTGTTTTGTGTCTAATGATTGTTTGATGAGTATAGACTGATCATTCTCTACAGCTGCAAATACAACCGACTTTTCTTGAAACATAAATGTCGTCGTATCAATTTTTCTCGTAAACCGTTCAAACGTATTCCCGTTATCTCTCGAAATGAAAACTCCCTCGGCTGTACTAATCCCGACCATATTTTCATCCGTTGGGTGAGCCACAATCGTTCTCGCTGCCGTTTGCGGCAGGCCATTCAATTGACTTGGCGACCACGTTTTGCCGTCATCTTTGCTGTAAAATACCCCTCGTCCGAGCGTTTCATTTTCTTCTTGATTCACCACATAGATGGTATGGCTTTTATAACCAACCGTCATATAATGGAAATCGGACTGTTTATAAAATCCTAAATTCATTAATGTTTGTCCATTATCAAAACTTTTCACAAGACCAAGTGGATTTCCTAACGATGAACCTTCTTCAGGATGTCCCGATGAATAAAAGCCGTCGTCCGTAGCTGAAAAGCCCATATAATCATGTTTATTGGAAACCGTTTCATACCACTTATTGTCTTGGTAAACGAGCAACCCTTCATGAGTAGCAAAGTAAACCGCATTTTGATTGCCTGCATAACCAACCCCATGCAAATGTTCGATCTTCCCTTCCTTTTTTTCTTTAAAGAAAGGATTATTGGTAACAGATACATTCGATTTTGACTGTTCTTTGCTCGTAATAAAAGCCTGTTCTTTTTCGTTGGATGATGAACAGGCGCTTAGAAGAAGAGCGGATGTGATGATGATGACTTTCTTCATTTTTGTCATAGATGTTCATTCCCCTTCATGCATAGTGTAAATCGTTGCATACTTTTATCTTAATTAGGCGAGAAGACTCCCACTTCAACGAAGCGAAGCGGAGTAAGTGGGAGATGAATCGCCTTAACTATATTTTGCTGAAAATAGGATAGATTCAGTAAAATATAGTATAATATAGTTAGATGGGAGGTGAAAAAATGTATTTTTGTATCAAACAACAGCTAAATGGTTTGACCAAAGAAGAATACTTGACTCTTCGAGAACTGTGCCATATTGCCAAGAACATGTACAACGTCGGATTGTACAATGTCAGACAATACTATTTTGAACACAAGGAATTTCTTAATTATGAGAAAAATTATCATCTTGMAAAAACTAACGAAAACTATAAGC
>NZ_LLKS01000004.1:0-16625 GCF_001414205.1 Geobacillus sp. Sah69
GCGCAKACGAAAAGGGTGCCCATTTCGTGGCAGGCACCCTTTTCTATGCGCCGAGCCGCGGGCAAGCGATCCCCTAACGCTCCGGCCGCTTCAAAGACAGAAGCGTCTGTTTCAGTTCCGCTTCCATGGCCGCCAGTTCGCGTTCGGCCTGCTGCCGTTTCAAACGACCTTCCGCTTGAATTTTCAACGTCTCCTCAAGCGTGGCGATCAAGTTTTCTTGCGTCCGCTTCAGCGTTTCGATGTCGACCAAGCCGCGCTCATTTTCCTTGGCGATTGCGATGCTGTTCGTTTTTAACAGCTCGGAGTTGCGCAACAGCAGCTCATTCGTCGTTTCAGCAACTTGTTTTTGCGCCTCCGCCGCTTTTTGTTGTCGAAACAGCGTCAACGCGATGACGACTTGGTTTTTCCAAAGCGGAATCGCGTTTAAAATCGATGACTGGATGCGCTCGACGAGCGTCTCGTTCATATGCTGAATCATGCGGATTTGCGGCGCGGTCTGGATCGTCACTTGCCGGCTGAGCTTTAAGTCGTGCACCCGCTTTTCCAGCCGGTCGGCAAACTGGCGCAAATCTTGCACCTCTTGCCAAGCCATTTGGTCGCCGGAGCGCTCGGCGGCCGCTTGCTTTTCCGGGATCGTTTTCGTCCGCAGCTCCTCCAGCTTGTATTCCGCGGCCGCAATATAAATATTGAGCGCCTCAAAATACTCTTTATTTTTCTCGTAAAGCGTCTCGAGCATCATGATGTCGCGAAACAACAAATGCCGGTGTTTTTCCAGCTGGTCGGCGATTTTGTCGATTTCAACGCCGATTTTTTGATATTTCGCCACCATCCCTTGCAGCGGCTTGGCCACTGTGCCAAACAAGCGGGACAAAAACCCTTTTTTCGCCGTCATTAAATCATCGGGATTGACTTCCTTAATTTTCGCCATCAGCTCGCTGATCACTTCACCGACCGGACCGGCGTCTTTCGTCTGCACATGATGCAAAATCGCATGGGAAAACTTGGACAGCTCAGCTTGCGCCGCCACCCCGTATTGCAAAATGGCCTGGTGGTTGGCCGGATCGATTTGTCGGGCCAGCGCCAATGCTTTTTCCCGATGCTCCGGTTTGAGCGCATCGAGTGCGTTAGCCGTCGTTTCCCCTTCTTCAAGCTGGGGGGCGGCCGGCGGGGAAAACGGCTGGGCCAGCAGATCGTCAAGTATGCTTGTCCGTTTCCGTTCATGAAGCTGTTCGAGTGACTCCATCTTATGATTCCGTTCGTCCACCGTCATTCTCCTTTCTTTGACAACGGCAAATGAAGCCGGGCCGATGATTGATGCAACGACTGCTCAAGCATTTTTGCTCCGGTGTGCAGCGACCAAACGTCGTTTGATAACACTTCGAGCAGCTGCCGCTCCGCCGCTTCGGTCAGCTCGCCAAGCAACCGCTCCGTTTGTTGCAGCGCCGCGGCCATTTCCGCATTTTGCACCGGTTGCTGCGACAAGTATACGTATTTTTCCACCATTTCCACCGCCGTCGGCCACTCATTTAAGAAAAACGGCTGGGCGAGGCGAAGCTGGTGCGGCTGCTGCTCGACCGCGCGAATGATCCGATCGACGATGGCACTCAATCGGGAAACGGTTTGCCACATCGCCACCGAACGAAGCCGATAGCGGGCCCGGCGCAGCCGCTTCCATAACGCGCGCGCCTCGCCAAGCTGGCTGCGAACGTATGCCTGCTCCTCGGTCGGTACGTCAGCTGCCAAACGGCGATGCCGCCTTTTCATCACAGCGGACACCCCCCACATCGCTCCCATTCCTGATAAAAGCGAGGGCAGGACGTGAAAATCGGCGGCAATAAATACCGTAACTGCAACGATGATCCCAATGTTCCATGAAACGAACCAACGCCATATCGTGCGAAGCAGTTGCTTCATTGTCCATCCCTTTCTTCATCTTTTCTTCCATTATAACATGTCCACGCCATGATACGTACAAGCGCCCAAAGAAGTTTCATCACCAACTGGACGGCGCGCATAGGACAATGGCCGCTTTGAATAAGCTATAGTGAAACCATCGAAAGGAGAAATGGGGATGAATTCGATCGACTGGCAATTTGCCTCCTTTGTCGTGATCTCGCTGTTGAAGGAATATTGGTGCTATGTCGGCCTGCCGCGCGTCTACTATTGGCAAGCGGCGGACGAGGATCAAAAAGCTGCCTAATGGTGGAAGGAGGGAATGAAATGCAGTCATGGCATCGTCCCGCTCCCCCTGCCGCTTCTCGCCCCACATTGACCATCACTGGCCAAGGAACCGTCATCGCCAAACCGGATACCGTCCTCATCGCAATCGGCGTTCATACAGAACATCACAACATCCAAGAAGCCCTGACTGACAATGCCAAACGCACCAATGCCGTCACCGAAGCATTAAAGGCGCTTGACATTCCAATAGAAGACATTGAAACGACATCGTTTTCCATCCGGCCAACATACGAACATCATAACGGAACAACCGCTTTATCTGGCTATGAAGTCGAACATTGGCTGGAAATCACCGTCCGCGATCCTAAAAAAGCCGGCGCCATTTACGAGGCGGCCGTTGCCCGTGGAGCAAACCTCGCCCGCGGCTTGGAATTCCGTCTAGCAAACGAACAAGCCTATTACCAGCAAGCGTTGGCATTGGCCGTGAAACACGCCAAAGAAAAAGCGCTGGCCATCGCCCGCGCTCTCAGCTTGCCTCTTTATGACACGCCGATTGAACTGAAAGAACAGTCATCGCCTCGGCCGGCGCCATACAATCCGGCTGTTCTCAGCATTTCCTCATCAGCGCCGCCTGTACAGACGCAAGATGTTGTCATTACCGCCGTCGTGGAAGCGGTATTTGCTTATTCGTTCATTTCGTGATATCGACCTCATGGACGCGGGCGCCGCCAAACAGCTCAACGCGGATGGTTTTCTTTTTCCCATTCGAATGGACAATGGTTACAGTGTACGCGCCCGGCAAATACGGGCCGATTTTTTTGACAAATGGGTCTTTCGTCGCCTCCTCTTCCGCTTTCACCCCATTGACGACAAGCGACGCCTCCGGATCATCGACGCGGACATGGAGAAAATAGAGGGCTGGCTCAAACACATACCGATCCTCAAACACATGAATCGTAAACACCGGCGGGCGGGACGTCAATCCTTTAATATACACGTGCCCCCCCTCACGCTGGCGGTCGAACTCCTGATCGAGCGCTTCGTACGCCTCAGGATGCCGTTCAAAATAGGCGAATAACGGCGCGAGCGTTTTCTCATTAATGGGCACCGTTTCATCGGTCGTTCTCAGCATCGTTTGCAAGGCAGCCGCATCGCGGTCTTCGATCGCTTCTTTCAACCGCGTGATGGCCAACTCTCGGCTCGCTGCCGTCCTTAATGTTCCGTACCCGCTCCAAACGAGCGTGCCCGCCCCCCATGCGACAGCGACCGCCAAAAGAAGCCAGCCGATGAAACGGTATTGTTTTTTTCTCTTTTCCCAGGACAATAGGCGCTTTTGCTGCCGTTTCTCATAACGCGCTAACGCCGCCGCGCCGTCTTGTCCGCCGCGGTTGTCCGCTTCCCCCCCGTTTATGTTCGTTTCCCACCGTTGCAGTTTCATGATGGCTTCCCCTCTCCTTCTCTCTGTCTAGTTCCACTTTATGTCAGAGACAGGGAATATATGTTACACGAACAACGACACGCTTTTTATTATACCGGGGAACACAAAAAAACGGGTAGCCATTTGCATAGCCCCCGTCATTGGGAAAGGGAAATGTCCGGCCGCTCTGTTTGCTGCCTGGCCTGGTGAAACATCCATGCATAGAGCGCCGCGCTGGCGAGCGCCAGCATTCCAAGGCCAACAAACGTCCATGTATAGCCGACCCACGTCGCGGCTGCAAGCGACATCGGCGCCACCATCCGCCCGATCGTAAAGCGGAGGCTAGCGGCGGCAAAATATTGGCCGCGCATGTCTTCAGGTGCCAGCCTGGATACAAATGACTGCTGCAGACCGGCCGTCATCAGCTCGGCCAAGGTGAACAGCACCATGACCGCCGCAAATCCGAAAAACGACGATGTTTGGCTAAACAGCCACATTGTGATGCCATATAAAACAGCCGAGCCGATAAACGCCCACCGCTCCGAAAAACGCGCCATCTGCCGCGTCACCATGACCGTGCACAGCGCCACAAGCAGCCCGTTTTCCGCAATGAGCAGGCCAAAAGCATTGGCGCCGTCCACCGTCGAGCCAGCCCATAACGTTTCTTTATGAAGCGTCTCTTTCATATAGACCGGAAGCAACAAATCAAGCTGCATAGACGTCTGTGCGACAAGCACCCCGGCTATAATAAACAAGAAAAAGGTGCGGTCGCGGACAATGACGGCATACTGCCCTATTTGTTCCCGCCAAAACCGCAGCCACGGCACGGTTCGCCGCCCTCCCACCGAATGCGGGGCTGTTTCGCGCAGCCGTCTGGCCAACACAGCCGCCATCGTTAAACAGGAGCACGCCGCCAAAAGCAGCAGCCAAAACAGGTGATCAGCATAAAACAGCCCGCCGACCGTCGGGCCAATCACGACCGAAATATTCACCGACGTATAAAACACCGAGAACACGTAGCTCCGGTCTTTTTCTGGCACGATGTCAGCAACCATCGCCTGGCTCGCCGGCCAATAAAAGGCGACGCAAATGCCGGCAAACGTAAAACAAAGAAAACCGACAAGTGGCGACGACCACCATGGGGAACTGGCCAAGGCAAAGACGAAAAACGCCGCCCCCTGCCCGTAAGCGGATAACACCATCATTCGCTTGCGCCCGAACACATCGGCGCAATAGCCACCCATCAAATTGGCGACCACGGAAAACAATTGCGACACAATCAATAACATACTGGCTGTTTCTTTGCCAAACGAGTCTGCAAAATAGATGGCCATAAACGGAAAAAACATCCAAAAAGTCGTATTCATCAGCGCCTCGCCATACAGGCGGGCTTTTAAGTTGTGATCCCAATCGCGTATTCGCATTGGTGTCTCCCCCGCGATCTTCTCATTTTTTACAGCCTGTTGACCATTATAGCATAGTTTCCCAAGTTGTTAGCGAAATATTTTTGTACAAAAAAACCCTGCCCATCTGCATGATGGGCAGGATCACCGTCAACCATCCGCCTTACTTGCGGATAAATTGTTGCGTCCAAATATAGCCGTTTTCTTCAAAACCAACGCCGATATGCGTAAAGTTTTTGTTCAAAATGTTCGCCCGGTGGCCTTCACTGTTCATCCACGCATTGACGACTTCTTGCGGGGTGCGTTGGCCTTTGGCGATGTTTTCCCCGGCGGCTGTGTACGAAATGCCGAATTTTTTCATCATCTCAAACGGGGAGCCGTACGTCGGGCTGTTGTGCGAGAAGTAGTTGTGGACCGCCATATCGCGCGATTTTTCGCGGGCGACTTTGCTGAGAGCTAAGTCGACTTGAAGCGGCGGCAAACCGTATTTTGCCCGTTCTTTGTTCGTCAGTTCTACGACTTGTTGCTCATAAGCGTTCAAGCCGGTTGTTTTTTGTGTCGTTGTTGTTGGCGCTGTTGCCGGTTTTTTCGCTGGCGCTTGCGTATTGGCTGCCGGTTTTGCAGCCGCCGGCTGTTTGACCGTTGCCGGAGCTTGCGGTTTCGCTGCGGCCGGCTGTTTCACTGCCGGTTGCTGCACGGCCGGTTTCGCCGGTTGGAACGACACAAACGGGAAGTATTGTTTCAACCATTTCTCGAAATCTTGAATGTTAGTGCTTGTATATTTTACTTGATACACGTTCGCTGTCGGACACGTCACCCCTGCCGCTTCCGTTTTCGTCGTTGCCGCAAACGAAGCGCCGACAAGTGCGACCGAAGCGGCGATCGTGGCTAACATTTTTTTCTTCATCGGAATTCCTCCTTCTTAACGTTTCTATTTTCAAAGTTTCAAAGACTTTCTCTATTCATCGTCACGCCATCCACTTAAGTTCTGTTTAGGAACAGTTCCAGCTGTTCTCTTGCCTGCACCCCCATTATAACACGGGTTTTTTGTAATATTTTTGGTTTAAATTGGGGAAAAAGGACTGTTGGAAAAAATGGGCAAAAAACAGGCTTGTTTTCATTGCCAAATAAACGCCTAAGCCGCCGGCTGCAACGGCTGGCGATGTCATCCTTTCACACACTTCCATTCCTTTTTTTCTTCTATCAGCCGATCATTCTATATTTTTCTTGCAAAAAGGGAGTTGACAACCCCTCGAACACGCTGTTTCATTTAACAATTGTTACAGTATTGTTACAAAACAGACGGACAGCTTGTCCTATTGTTACAAACAGAAAAGCCGGGGCGGCAAGCCCCAGCTTTGATGACCATCTTATTGTTTATCAACGACAAGCACGGTTTGCACTTCATTCGGCTTCACCTCGACCGCAAACGTTCCGCATTCGTCCGCCACGAGCGAGTCAAGCAGCTCCTCATTGAGATTCGTGCGAAAGACGCCCAAGAGCGGCTTGTTCCATTGAAATACCGCCGTCGTCGCCTTTGGCGCCGGATTTTGACACTCCACACGGCTAAAGCCATGGGATTCTTGGGTCGTTGGCGTCCTCATCCATTTCTGGTTCGGACAACGCCCAAGTTCGGGGCTGTGTCATCAGCCCATCCCATCAGGTTAGCGTGTACCCCAATGGGCGGCGCACCTGTGACCAGTGCGCTAGGTGCTCAAACCCGAAATCGCTTTGGCGATGTTGATGGCACCATTCAAGTCAGCGTGGAGGGTGTATCCGCATTTTTGGCATCGGAAGCGGATGCCGTTTCGGTTCGCTTTCTCTCGATGACCACACTTGCACGTTTGGCTTGTATAGGTCGGATTCACCCACTCGACCCGAATGCCTGCCTTTTCGGCTTTATAGGCAATCATCGTTTGCAGTTGATGGAACGCCCACGAATGAAGATTTCGTCCTGCTTCTTTTGCCGAAGCGGCTCGTTTCCGAATCCCTGTCAACTCTTCCATCCGAATCACGCCAACACCGTTGGCGAGGGCAAAGTTGACGATTTGACGGCTGATTTTATGGTTCATATCTTTCATCCAACGAGATTCTTTATCACCGATTTTGCGAATCATATGGAGCTTTTTGGCTTTGCCCAACGTTCGCCGCAAAGCCGCGTATCGTCGGCGAATGAAAGCGCATTGGTTCCCTTTGAAAAACAACGATTTCGTTCCTACGCTGGCAACGGCGATATAGCGAAGCCCCAAGTCAACGCCCATCACCTTTGTTTCGTGCCGCGGCTCCACTTCAAAGGTGATGGCAATCGCCAAGTACCATTTCTTTCTCTTTTTGTAGAGCTTGGCTGCCCCTTGTTTGGCGGTTCCATCGAGCAGCCGATTCAGCCACGTTTCTTGATAGGAACGCACGACGACCGGCACGCCAATTCGTTTCTCCAGTGTGGGGAATGAAACCGTGTAGAACTCTCCTTTCTTTTCCACCTTTACGTTTTGGTTGTTAAAGCAACACCATAATGTTCGGAACTTCTTTGTTTTCTGGTTTTTCTTTTGAGACTTCACTTCCCGAATCGTCTGATTGACGACGGCGGAAGGAAACCGCTGCGACGAAAAGTCTTTAAAAATTTTGCTCGTCGCTTGATTCAGCTCGGGATGATTCAACAGCCAATTGGCAAACGCGGTATTCACTTCTGTCATCCGTTCATACATGTCTTGTTTGACTTTCGTTGGGTTGTGCAGCTCCAGCCTGAGTGTGATCGTGGGCATGGCTTCACCCCCTTTTCTTTTGAGATTCCACACCTAAAGAGAAACATGGTGGCTCGAAGCCATCCTCTTAAGGGATTGCCGAGCAACGTCGCCTTTCATCCTACAATTAAAACCGTGGGCCTTCAGACGGCTTTTTCTGTAATTACGCACTTATTCTATTTTTGCTCCCCTGTATATCCACCTAAAGGAATATGATCCTTCCGCGCCACCCCAGTGCGGTAAGCCGCTTCGACGACCGCTTGTCTGACGCGTTCGACGACTTTGCTGTTGAAGACGCTCGGGATGATGTATGTTTCGTTCAATTCATCCTCCGTCACGACAGAGGCAATCGCCTTCGCGGCAGCGAGCTTCATTTCCTCGTTAATTTCTCTCGCCCGGCAGTCGAGCGCCCCGCGGAAAATGCCCGGGAAGCAAAGGACGTTGTTGATTTGGTTCGGATAGTCGGAACGCCCGGTCGCCATGACGCGCACGTACGGTTCGGCCAGCTCCGGATCAATTTCCGGAATCGGGTTGGCCATCGCAAACACGATCGGATCGCGCGCCATTTTTTTCACATCTTCCACTTTTAAAATGCCGGGAGCTGAGACGCCAATAAACACATCTGCGCCGGCGATGACATCGGACAAGCTTCCTTTCAGATTATCCGGGTTCGTGAGTTGCGCATATTCTTGCCAATACGGATTTTCATACGTTTCATCGCGATGGATGGCGCCATGGCGGTCGACCCCGATAATGTTGCGCACGCCGGCCGCAAGCAAAATTTTCGTGCAGGCGATGCCAGCGGCGCCAATGCCGGTGAGAACCACTTTAATGTCCTCGAGCTTTTTGTCGACGATTTTCAGCGCGTTGAGCAGCCCGGCCAAGAGCACGACCGCCGTGCCGTGTTGGTCGTCATGGAACACCGGGATGTCAAGCTCTTCCTTCAACCGCTTTTCAATCTCAAAGCAGCGCGGAGCGGAAATGTCTTCGAGATTAATGCCGCCAAACGCCGGGGCAATCGCTTTCACAATTTGAATGATTTCTTCCGTGTCTTTCGTATCCAAACAAATCGGGAACGCGTCCACTCCGGCAAATTCCTTAAACAGCATCGCTTTCCCTTCCATGACCGGCATCGCCGCATACGGGCCGATGTCGCCAAGCCCGAGCACCGCCGTGCCATCCGAGACAACGGCGACCGTATTCCGTTTAATCGTCAGCGAATACGCCTTGCGCGGATCCTCAGCGATGGCCGTGCAGACGCGCGCCACGCCCGGCGTGTACACCCGCGACAAGTCGTCGCGCGTTTTCACTGGGATTTTTGAATTTGTTTCAATTTTCCCCCCGATGTGCATCAAAAACGTGCGGTCGGAAACGTTGATGATTTTGACGCCGCGAATTTTTTTCAGCGCCTCAATGATCAAATCGCACTGCTTCGTGTCGAGGGCGCTGACGGTGATGTCGCGCACCGTGTGAACTTTGCTTGATGAAATGACGTCAATTCCGACAATGTCCCCGCCCGTTTTGCCGATTGCGGCGGCGATATCGCTGAACGAGACGATATCTTTTTCGAACTGGAGACGAATCGTAATGTTCATCGCTGCCCCGCCTAGTAATGCCATAACAATCGTCCTTCCTTTTCTCCATTTTTGTTTAAATCAGTAAATCATTTTACGGTACAAATGTTATCCTATGAACCGGAAAAAGACAACCCTTATTGTACACCCCCTTTCGGCAAACGCATGCATCTTTCCGCCGAACGTGAAACAGCATGCGTCCTGAGCCAGCGCAGCCTTCTTCCCACCGTTCATGTTCCGCTGTTGGCAAAACAGCAACAGGGGTGGCTGACGGCAGAAAAACAACATGCAAGAAGGAAATCAGAGCAGCAATGAAGTAAACGTAAAAGAAAGGAAAAGCTAGACAGGAGCGAAAAAGAATGAGAGAAAAGCTGTTTCTCGTGCTGGCCAACTTGTTTTGGGCCGGCAATTACGTCATCGGGAAGTCCATCATTGCGGAAACGGGCCCATTTTGGCTGACGTTGATCCGTTGGTGCGCCGCTTTTATCGTGTTGGCGCCCGTATCGTACTGGCTTGAGCGGCCGCGCTACCAGGACATCATCAAACAATATTGGCTGCCGCTCGCTGCAGCCGGAATTCTTGGCGTCATCGGCTATAATTTGCTTTTATACGGCGCGCTCGCCTATACATCGCCGATGAACGCAGCGATTGTCAATTCGCTCAATCCGGCGATCATCGTCGTGTTGTCGTATGCGCTGCTGCGGGAGCGGCTGTCAAAAACCAATATTGCCGGCTTTTTGTTGTCGCTGGCCGGTGTATTGTTTATTTTAACGGATGGGCATATAGCACACGTCTTCCGAATGAACTACAACCGCGGCGATTTGATGATGCTCGCCGCCGGCGTCGTCTGGGCGCTTTATTCGATCATCGGCAAAAAACTACCCGTCCCGCCGATTACAGCGACAACGTGCTCCGTTTTTTTCAGCTTGCTGCTGCTGTGGCCGTTCGCATTCTTTTATCCGTTTCCAGCTGATCACATAAGTGCAGCTGGGCTCGCCGGATTGGTCTATATTTGCTTGTTTCCGTCCATTCTTTCCTTCTTATTTTGGAACATCTCAGTGCAAAAAGTCGGTCCGAGCCATGCCGGTGTATATTTAAACTTAATTGCCGTATTTACCGCTGTGATCACGTTTTTGCTTGGCGGTGCTCTATCCGTCCTGCAGCTGGCCGGCGGCGCAATCGTCTTGTTCGGCGTCTATTTGGCGACAAAAGCGCCGAAAGTGAAGACGGAACAAGTGGATATCGCAGGATGACGGCCGGACCGTTTGGCGGACAGCATCATCAAAAATAAAACCCGCCATCACAAGCGGGAACCTTTAGCCATGAAAAACAGCGCCGCCCGTCGCACCCAAAACCCTGTTGCATGCACAAGCGGTCTCCCCTCACCCAAAGGGAGACCGCTTTTTGGCTATTGGAGCAATCGAAGGAACTCACGCATAAACGCCGGCAAATCCGGCCACGCATGGGCGGAGACGAGGTTGCCGTCAACGTGGACTGTATGGTCAGACACATACGTCGCTCCTAGCGCCTCAACCCCCGGCTTGCAGGCAATATACGCTGTCAAACTCCGTCCTTTCAGCAAATCCGGCATCGTTTCAAAAATGAGCGAGGCGTGGCAAATGGCGGCAATCGGCTTATTCGCCTCAAAGAAATGACGGACGATGCGCTGCACGTTTTCATCAAGGCGAATGTATTCCGGCGCCCGCCCGCCTGGAATGACTAACGCATCGTATTGCGTCGGGTCGATCTCGGCGAACGATGCATGGGCGTCGATCAAATAGCCTTGTTTTTCCACATACGTATCCCAGTCGGCAAAATCATGGACAACGGTGTGCAGTTTCTTTTTCTTCGGCGCGGCAATCGTTACGTCATGCCCTTCCTCCAACAAACGATAATACGGATAATACACCTCCAGCGCCTCAACAGCGTCGCCGGTGATGATCAACACTTTTTTGCTCATGGATTCCCGCCTCCTTGTCCATTTTTTCTTTCATTTCTATCATACTGGAAACGAGTGAAAAGGAAAAGTAAAATGATTGGTGGAAAGAGATGAAGCATCAGAAATGAGAGTCGCTATGGTTGCGACAGTAAGGAGGGAAACAGAATGACCATCACCTCATGGCTGGCCGCCTCGCGCCACACCGTCGTGCTGACCGGCGCCGGCATGTCAACCGAAAGCGGGCTGCCCGATTTCCGTTCGCCGCGCACCGGGCTGTGGGCGCGTTTTAACCCGAGCGAACTCGCTACCATCGATGCGCTGTACCATCGCCGTGAATCGTTCGTCGAGTTTTACCAATATCGCATTCGCACCTTGCAACAATGCCAACCGCATGACGGACACCGCTTATTGGCCGATTGGGAGCGGCGCGGGATCGTGCAAACGATTGTGACGCAAAATGTCGATGGCTTTCACCAAGAAGCGGGAAGCCGACGCGTCATCGAACTTCATGGCTCGCTCCGCACCGTCCATTGTCAGCGGTGCGGGGAGTCAAAACCCAGCTTTGTCTATTTGCACGGTGTGTTGACGTGCGAATGCGGCGGAGTTTTGCGCCCGTCGGTCGTGCTGTTTGGCGAGCCGCTGCCGGAGAAAGCCATCGATCAAGCGTGGGAAGCGGCCCGCCAAGCGGACTTGTTCGTTGTGCTCGGCTCCTCTCTGCAGGTATCCCCAGCCAACCAGCTGCCGCTTGTTGCCAAGCGGAGTGGGGCTAAACTCGTGATCATCAATTGGGAGCCGACTGACTTGGACGATCTCGCCGACGCTGTCATTCACGGCCGGAAAATCGGCCAAGTGCTGACCGAGCTCAATGAGCAATTGGCGGAGGTGGATCCATGACCAAAGAAACGATGTTGCAAATGGCGCTCGAATCGATCGGCGATCACTCCCGCATCCGCCATTGGCGCCGCGTCTCAGGCGGCGACATCAATGACGCCTATCGCGTCCAAAGCGGCAAGCAAACGTACTTTATCAAAATGCAACGTTTCCCGCCGAGTGGATTTTTCGCTGCCGAACAGATGGGCCTCGAGCTGATCAGGCAAGCACGCGCCATCAACGTTCCGCATACCTTTGGCTTCGGGGAAGCGAACGGCTGGGGCTGGCTCGTCTTGGAATGGGTCGAAGGAACGGAAACGGCGCAGACGGCCGAACAGCTCGGCCGCGGCCTTGCCCGCCTCCATCAATGCCGCGGCCCGGCGTTTGGCCTTGACCGCGATACGTACATCGGGACGCTGCCGCAGCGCAACGGCTGGTACGGCCGCTGGCCCGACTATTACCGCGCCGCCCGCCTTAGACCACAAATGACGCGGGCGGCGGAGAGAGGCCTCCTGCCCGCCAAGCGGCACAAACGTCTCGAATGGCTGCTCGAGCGGCTTGACCAATGGCTTCCGGATGACTGTTTCCCGTCGCTGTTGCACGGCGATTTATGGAGCGGCAACTGGATTCCGGGGCCAGACGGAGTGCCGTATTTGATCGATCCGTCTGTTTTATATGGCCATCATGAGTTTGAGATCGCGTTTACCGAGCTGTTTGGCGGCTTTCCATCCCGATTTTACGACAGCTATCGCGAGCTTATGCCGCTCTCGGCTGATTATCATGACCGAAAACCACTCTACCAGCTGTTTTACTTGCTCGTTCATCTCAATTTATTCGGCGAAACATACGGCAACGCGGTCGACCGCGTGTTAGAACGGTATGCGGGGGAGTAGTTTCTCCTGCTTTCCCCGCGCCATCTTTATTCAGCACGGATCGCTTCGAGCAGCGCATCCCCGCTTTCGCTCACGCGCACATAGGCAAACCGAACATTCTCTTGCCGTGTCATCCCCGTTTTTTCCGGAATGAAATACGATTCAATGCCATACACGACTTGCGGGCCGTGGAACGTGCCGGTGATGATCACATCCCCAGGCTGCGGCGTGTATCCCGGCCTTTTGTTTCCATTCACCATATATACGCCAGCCAAACGATGCACCCCATCCGCTCCTTTTCGCAGCCCAACTTGCACCCGTCCGCTTCCATCAAGCGACGGAATGGTGGAAATATCGTACCGAAGCTGAATATAATCCCCTTGCAGCATGGAACGCGGATCCACCGGCTCAAGCTCCAGCTTTACGACATCACCATATCGCAGCAATCGCTCTTTTTGCCACACGGTATAACCTAAAAATGAAAATTGAGCGATCACGACTATGAGCGTCCACAATGAAACGCGCCGCCCCCAGCGTACTCCCTTGGCCCATGTGAAGCCATTCCGTTTCTCGAGCCACAATGTCCATGCAAGCAACGCCACGCCTGCCGCCAGCAAGCTGATCGATTTATGAAGCAAATTCCAGGCGAACTCGTAATATTTCAGCACGAGATAAAGCGCCGTGTACACCCAAGCGGTCTTCCGCTCCAGTTGCCGACCGCGGAAAAGAAAGAAGGCAAGCGCCAAGACCATGACGATATTCAACGCCACGTACAGTCCATCAGCCGCAAATACATCGGCGCTCGTCGCGATCCCAAGCGCTCCGAACGCCAAGACAAGCGGAGTGAGAAACGGCGTTCCGCGAAAGCGGCCATACGCATACAACCCGCCGTTGACCAAAGCCAAGGTGAGCAACACCGTCCGGCCGTCATCCATCGCCGAACTTAAGGCGATCCCGAAATAGACCGTCAGCGCCGCCGTCGTCAACCGACGCACTCCGCTGTCTGATGACCGGATGATGCCAATCGCAAGCCCAATGGCATAGAGGAACAGAGCCAGCCGCGAGACCTCCCCCGCCATCGCCACCCCGAACCCATAACCAACAGCCAGCAGAGTATAACGAACGACCGCATTCCAATGCCGGCCCAATGAGGCGGGAACGACAAATCCAAAGATGGAAATGAAAAAGAGCACATAAGGCGACCATGACTCTGTCCAAAGAAAATACAAGCCAAGCAGGCTTTGGATGGCCAACGCGGAAGCCGCAAGCGTGACAATCGCTTGAAACGCTGCCAAAAACCATTTCCCGGCTTTCGTCTTTGCTGAAAACAGCCCCGTGCGCCGCAATAGCACAACGCCCCCGTACAACACGGCAGCAGCCGCCACGAGCCCAATGAGAAGCAACCATGTTCCATAATGATCAGCGAGCAAGCGAATGTATTGAATGAACAAAAACAGTCCAGCAAACAAACTCGTCAACAACACATACAACCGCTGCTTGGCGATGACAAGAAAATAATAAAGCAACACAGCGAGCAACACGGCATACACGTATGGCCACCATGCGTCGCGCCCATAGGAAAACCCGGTTATGTCCATCACAAGCAGCCAACCTTGCATGGCTAGGTAAGCGAAACAACGGATGGGCGGTGTCCGAGCAAACACAACGAGCGCACCGTTTACGATCACGAATAACGACAGCACGCCAAACGAAGACCATTCCGTCCACTCAATCCGATAAGCGGACGGAAAATAATAAAACCAGCACGCAAGCTGCAGCAGCCCAATCGCGATCACGGAAAGCACCCGTTCTTTTGTCAACAGCGCCAACAAAGCGGTTGGCGCAAGCCAGACAAGAAACAGCCAATAACTGTCCGCATGCGAGTTGTACATTTGACCGACCAACGCCAACGCAATGCCAAATGACAACACTCCGCTGATCAACATCCAACGCCCTAAGAAACGACGGCGGCCCCAAAGCGCCGCGCTTGCGATGTAAAATGCCGCCATCAAGCCGATGCTGATCCCGACTTTCACCTCTCGCTCCATCTCCGGCCAATTGGCGGCAAAAAAATACACCATCCCGGCAATCATGCACAAAAACGCCAACGCATACCCCGTTTTCACGACGCGGGCCGCCATATCGCTTCCTCCCCTTGTGGCTCGGATCTTTCTCTCTATAAAAATATGCTGAAAAAGCTGTCTAGAAGACCAGTGAAAACACGCCTCATTCCATCGTATTTTCCTAGTTGCCGCTCACCCTTTAGACTGTTTTCTTTATTGCAGTACAGGACACTATGGTTGGAGATCATTTTTTAAGTGGAAAATGTCCATATCATGCTCTGCCACTTTTTTGATCAAATAGTTGATCGATGACTGTTGCGAAGAGAACTGCCGCGAAGCCATGTCAAGAGCGGCCTGATGCTTATGGAGCATGTTCTCGATATAGCGAAAGTGGCTCCGCATTTCTAGTGTGAGGTTGTCAACTTTTTCTTCGACCCGTTCAACTTTCCCTTCAAGCCGTTGCTGTCCTTCTTTCAATGTTTGCACATCGCCTTTGACCGCATCCATGTCGGCTTTCAGGGTTTGCACATCGCCTTTGACCGCGTTCATATCCACCTTTAATGTGCGCACATCCTCCTCAACCCGGTGAAGCCGTTGGTCCAAGCGGGCTTGTCCCTCCTGTAACAACTGCACTTCATCTTCCAAACGCGCCTGGCCTTCCTTGAGCACTTGCACCTCGCCTTCGAGGCGCGCTTGCCCTTCCTTGAGCGCTTGCACCTCGCCTTCGAGGCGCGCTTGCCCTTCCTTGAGTGCTTGCACTTCGCCTTCGAGGCGCGCTTGCCCTTCCTTGAGCGCTTGCACCTCGCCTTCCAAGCGCGCCTGCCCTTCTTGAAGCGCTCGGACATTTCCTTCGATCCGATCGAGCCGCACGTGGATGGGATTGAGCTTTTGGTCAAGCAGTTCGGCCATCATTTGCACGAGTTCGGCTTGGCTCATCGTTTCACCTCCCTCTAGAAATGTTGATTTATCAAGGCTTTTCGGCCCCTCAGGGGTGTCCAAAAAATATTTTTCGACAAAATCTCTTACATCCTTTTTCAGTTTTGTGGATATCTTACAGACCTAGGGTGCGCTTCGCGGCCACGGATGGTTATATTTTCCTGCCGTGGGGGAAGCGTATTCGATGCACCCTTTGGATCTCCGCGTCGCTGATGAGGACGAACCCTCCCATGTCTCCGGGCGTCTTCGCGCCAACATTCCCTCGTTCGGTCTCGTCATCAGGCGGAGGCCGGCCAAGCTCCTTTGGGGACTCAAGGTCGAATGGATAAAATCACGCCAGCTTCTCCGGTGTCATCTCGTTGTCCAACGATTCTTCCGTTCGCAGGGGGAGGCCTTAGGCCGCCCGTTGCACCTGGGACAAGACGTCCTGTTTCATTCGCTCCGCGTCAAACGCTTGTTTCTTCGTACAAATCGCAAACAGCACATTCAACAGCTTCCGGCACAAGGCGACGATGGACTGCTTTCCGGTCAGCGGATTGACGGATCGGGTCGTATAATACTCATGCAGCTCGCGAAACGCCTCGTTRTGCCGAATCAGCGGAATCATCGCCCGAAACAGCACCGAGCGC
>NZ_LLKS01000005.1:0-43814 GCF_001414205.1 Geobacillus sp. Sah69
GCACGGGATTTCGTTTGACGTCCGCCAGGTGATCGGCCTAACCAACGAAGATCCGGTCTCGGAAGAGTTTCGCCCTCTCAAACAGATCATCGAGCGATTCAACCGGACCTTTAAAGGCAACTACCGCCCGACCCATGGGTTTGGTGCGGAAGAAGGCTCGGTGTCCTTTGTGACGCTGTTTGTGGCGTATTTCAACTTCCTGCGCCCGCATAGCGCACTCGAAGGCCGGGTCCCGGTCGTCATCCCGGAACTGGCGGATCTTCCGCATATGCCGGCCCGGTGGACGAAGCTSATCGCCATGGCACAAGCGTTTCTCCAACAAGAGGCGGCCTGACTTTTTTGTCCTCCGGAGCCCGTTGAACAGAACTCCTGCCGGATTCGGCGAAGCGAACCCTTGACCAACCGAACACCGCCAAAGGTAAAATTCGGTCATGGCAAGGGCGGCTTTCTTATTGCCTTCTTTTTTGTCCCCGTCGCCCTTGACGACTCTTCCGCACCTTTGGCGGGTGTTGGTCAAGGGCGAATCCGGCCCTCCGCATGCCCCACGATGCTCAATGGGATGATCTGTGTGGAGTTTTCATAGAACTTTTGACGCTACCTCACATCCCCCATACCACTTTACAGATTACCTAGGCGATTTCGTTCAATTTTGATAGTGTTATCTTTCCCATCGAGCCTGTCAGCGCGCTTGCTGCCGTAAATGCGCAGCCATGGGGAGCCTTTGACTGCTTTCACGGCCAGCCGCGCCGTTCCGCGAACTTGTTCTTTTTCGATATCCACGCATTCGAGAAATTCGTCCCAGTAGACGATGGCAATGACTTGATTGTAGTCGCTTAATTGCTTCTGGCTGCAAATAAAGGCAAAGATAAATTCTTTTTCCTTGTTGTTTTCCTGATGAATCTTAGTAATTTCTTCGATCTCATTGTCGCTAAACGAAAAAGACCAAGTGAAATCCTTGGAACCTGATGGAGTGGTATTGTACTTCGTATAAATGATATAACTCGCTTTATTCGTCGTGACTTCGTATATTTGCCGGTTATCGTTTTCTTTTTCAAACAGTGCAGGCGCCAGCCCCCCATTAACCAGCGCAGAAAGCAACGCCCCGTAATAGTAATCGGCTTTGCAAATCGTTGCCATGGTGATCCCCTCCTTCGTTCCTACAACAAAAATCTCAGTCAATTCGATTGTACCAATCGCTGCAGAAAAATGCTGTCGAATATTGTCAAATTATTTACAAATTTTCCTATACGTAATCAACTAATATGCCGACTGAAAAATCGGGCGATCACAACAAAAAACTACCCCATCATCTTAGGGTAGCTTTCTCCTTTAGCGGGTAACAACAAGTACCAGGCCAATACATATTCGGGAAAAAGCGAAGAATAAAACCATTAAAAAACGCTGTGCCATCTTTTTATTTAAACAAGCGGTCGTGGTCAATCGTTATACATTTCACTCCACATGCAAAATATCGTTTGAAATCTCTTTATTTCCTCCCATAATGTATACGTTCTCGCTCCCGGTTAAATTCTTCATGCAACTTCCCTTGTTCGTATTCCATCAAATAATTTAATGTCTGCTCAATGGTTGCTATTTTCATTGTTATTAATATATCGGAAGAAGTATCCGCATCATCTAATAATGTTCTCTTGTATCTCTCCAGTTCCAAAAGGCGCTCCATTATTTCTTTAAATCCTCTAATCGTCTTTTCATCCTTATAAATAACTGTAGATGAGCAAATTTGCTAACATAAATTTACAAACTAAACAAAAAAGGAGACATGAACCCGATTCCTTGGTTAGAATAGATGTGCTACCAACTACCCACAAGGAGGTTCATGTCTCATGAATAGATTAGCACATCATCAAGGAATCCACAAGTTTTTCATGACGCTGGGATTGGCGCTTTATTTCTCGAAGCCGGTCATCAAGCATCTCGTTCATCTTGTCGACGCCTTGACGACCAAGGGATTTTCGGGGACATTGACGGATGTCCGGTACTGGAGTTTTCATCCGAATCATCGAACCACGCTCAGCCACTTTTTCACGAAAAGCCCTTGGAACGAGGAAAAACTGCTTGAGAAGCTTCAGGAGTGGGTTCTTCGCCAGATCGAACGCCTGGCCAAACGGACGAATCAACCCCTGTTCCTTTCGATTGATGATACCATTTGCCAAAAAACGAAGCCTTCGTCACGGGCAACGCACGCCATTCAAGGGTGTGACTGGCATTTCTCTCACAGCGATCATCAATTGGTCTGGGGGCATTCGCTTGTTTGGCTGATGGTGCACACCTTCACGCAAGCGTTTCCGTTCGCCTTTCGTCTGTATGACAAGACATCGGGAAGAAGCAAAATCGACCTGGCGATCGAGATGCTTTCCTCGCTCAAGGGGAAGCGGGCTCAGCCGGTGTATGTGCTCGTGGATTCATGGTATCCGTCCCAAGCGCTCATCGAAGCCTGTCTGAAACAAGGATTCCATGTCATCGCCATGCTCAAGACGAACCGGATTCTCTACCCGAAAGGTATCGCCATCCAAGCGAAGGAGTTTGCCCGCTATATCGAGCCAAATGACACCCGCCTCGTCACGGTGGGGAACGAGCGCTATCGTGTCTACCGCTACGAAGGCGCGCTCAACGGTCTTGATGACGCGGTGGTGCTGCTGGCTTGGAAGGCGGATCAACCGATGACGCCGGATCATCTCCATGTCATATTGAGCACCGACCGGGAGCTGAGTGACGAAGACATCTTGCGTTACTATGCCCAGCGCTGGACGATCGAATGCTTTTTCCGGCAGGCAAAAGACCAGCTGAAGCTCGATGGGTACCGTGTTCGCCACGTTCGGGCGGTGAAACGGTATTGGGTCGTGGTGCTGTTAGCCTGCGTATACAGCATCGCGGAATCTCAACAAGACATCTCTTCCGGCCTGGAGCTTCTTCGGTCTCGGAAAGGGCACAGCGTCGTCGAGTTCATCTATGACGCCGCAAAGCAAGATATTCCCATTGATGTGATCAAAAAACAGCTCCATGTCGCCTAAGGGGTCCCCTGTTTGTCTCTTAGGGAATGGAAATTACTGTAATGAAAAATACTCATCTACAGTAAATAAAATCACGTTCGAAATCAATATCCTCTAATTCCTGTTTATATTTGTTAATCGTGTTATCACGCATTTGTCTTGCAAAATCAGCTCTTCTTTGAATCGGACCAAAACGAAATTTATTTCTCCATGATAAAAATGTACTTTTAGGCACGCCTAACTCGCTTGCCCCTTCCCAAGGAACAACATCTCTAATCACGCAAAGTTCATACATAATCTCTTTCAACGGCTTACCGTACTTTTTTTCTACGATTTCTTGATAATCTTTATTTGTCATCATTGGAATCACATCCTTATTGTGAGTTTATCGCTAAATGTAAAAACGCTATTTCAGGAGCTAGCAGATGACAAGCACTGTCCCTTCCTACTCATCTTTTACCCTTTTATGAACTTCTTCTTCCGTTAGGTCAAATATATGTGCAATATCGGCAATGCTCATTCCTTTTGCAATCATTTTTCGCATCATTTCTCGCTCTTTTTGCTTAGCTCCTTCACGTTTTCCCTTTTGTTCATACGAAATCAACAATTCCAACACTTGCTCTTTTTCTTTCGTTTCCATTTGATTCACCTCGTTTCGCAATCGTTGTTCTTCTTCATCCGACAATTTCACATATGTTTCAAAAAAACCCATTAACAGCCTCTGCTTTGCTTCATCCAGCTCTAAACGAACTAACATGCGTAAAAACTGTTTTTTCAATTCGATTCGTTCACTTTCAGTATAACCCATTTTGCTTAACAGCGCAGCGGCGATCGGGTTGTCAATGCGAATGTAGTTGCGCCAATTTTGTTTGCGTAGTTCGATGGTGAAAAAGCGGAAGTGAAGGATGTTGCCAAAAGGAAGTTGAAGCGTAAACGAAGAGGGTTCGTCGCGGATGGCATCGTAGCTGAAAACGGCAATCGGAACGACATTCGTGCGGTATTTCTCAAACAAGCGGCTGAAGTAAATGAACATCCGTTCCGGAAACGACGGCTGCACGTAGCTTTGATTTTCAATATGGACGATGATCAGCCCGTCTTCCCCTTTTAATTTCGTTTCGACTAACAAATCGACGCGATACTTCTCCCCTGCCGTTACATCGGTGAACAGTTCTTCGGATAAAAAGGACAAATGCTGAAAATCAATATACTCGTACATTTCGGGGAAAAAGAGAAGGATAAACTCTTCAAAAAATGCTTGGATCAACTCTTTGAACAAGCGGTCATGGTCAACAGCCATCGGATCACCTCACAAACCATGTTCATGTTCAATTCGAGATATGTCATTAGGATCGTCCTGTCGGGGGAGTTTTCAGGGGAAAAAGCGGTACGATTTTATTAAAGCGGAAAGAGAGGAGAAAAGCAAAAGCCTGAAATTGAATTTTCTAAATAATAAAACAAAGAGAGTCGGTCTATGACTCTCCTTTTCTGCAAATCAAGTGAATTTTTTGGAGTGTGAAAACAACAGAACATTTGGTTTTACTCGCCCTTCATTGTGAGACAATTTAACGGTGTAGCACCCATAATCTCTCTGACAAGTGGCGAACATTATAGGTCTTATTTTTTGATTATTTCGTTTGTAAATGGAATGTATAAAAATCCTCTAGGTTCAATATACAATGAATTTTCATTCAATTTTTCAACAAATTCAAAGCGCGGAGAAACTGCTTTCATTTTTTTATTATAGAGGTTAGTATAATAAATTTCTAAATATGCGGTCTTTCCAAATAAAATTTCATCATTTTTTATTATCACTTCGAAACATTTTCCCGTTGATACATACTGGCTATCTTTTTTGAGATACCTATAATCAAGACTAATTACTTTATTGTCCTCATTTAAAATCATATTTACCTTATCAATCTTAATTGTCGATGATGCATCGTTTAATAAAATAAGACGAAGTGATGCAGATGCCCCCATCCTTTCTATGCAAGTAACATGAAACCATGGTTGCACAGCAAACTGTTTCTCATCATTATTATCCCTGTTAGTTTTAATAGTAATAATTATAGCAACTAAAGCAGCAAAACTTGCTATTGCAGAAGCTATTGCCCCGATTGCATTCCAATTAACCCCCAAACCTATTATCCACTGCAGAAAAATTCCCTCCCTTATCTATATACATGCACATTGAAACATTAACGTCCGTATAAGTTGTTCCCCCCCAGTTATACTGCTATTAGTAAATTTATAGAAAAAGGATTAAAAGGATAGAAATCACCAAAGACCACGGATGGACATTACGCACTCTCCGAAAACAAGAGTGGAAAATCAAAAATGTTGCCCTGCGCCAACGCGTCATGGCTGTTCGCTTGGTCATGGAAGGATATCTGGGAAAAGACGTCGCTGCCATGCTCCATCTATGTCGCCAAGGTGTGTTTATTTGTAATTTGAAAAAGGATTCTAAAATAATGTGCTAATTTACATCAATCACTCATGTTTTCTTTTACCCAATTCTTCTTTCAATTCAATAGGCCTTCACCGCAAATGTTAAAAGACTAGTACTCCAGAGAATGACAGACATAGGCTCAAAACTTTATACTTAACCGGCGCAACATGTCAAATGTATCGACATAGGGCACATTGAATGCATGGCAAACATTAGGAATAAAAATTCTGCTTTTGGAATTAGGATGAAATTGTTCATGTGTTACTACAATAAAATTGTATGTCTTTGCAAACGCTATTAACCAACTATCTGCTGCACTAGCAAACTCTCTTTTTGCCGCCTCAAAATATTGCCCCTGCTGAACAGCCCAAGTAATAATTTCCTGATATGTTCTAAGAACTTCAATCTTATCGGGTAACTATTCACCCCAGTGCTAGTGTATAAAAAAGCCCAGCACAAATAGGGCATTTCGGTCATAGAAAATGCCCTAGGTAGCGGAAAGAACTCGATCGATCGTTTCGCCTGCCAACAGAAGACATAACGAATCCCACACGTTTTTTTCGTGTTTCGTCAGTGTGGAAACGATGCTTCTTGCGATGCAAAACGACTGCGCGAATGTTTCTTCGCGAAACGTACCCGAAATGTTCTCTTTGACTTTGACCATGCGAAGATCGCGTTCGGCTTGGTTGTTATCAAAGGGAACATGTACTTCACGTAAGAAACGCAGCGCTTCTTCCTTTCGTTTTTGAAGGCGTCGAACAAAAGCGAGTGCTTTTTTCGGAAGAGGCGTCATCGTTTCTAATCGGTGTTGTGCTCTTTCTAGGATGCGATCATACACTCGTTCCCACCGTCTCGCTTCTTCTTCGGAAAGTGCACCGTGATGGGCTTCGACKGCYTGYTTGGCGGCTAACAGAAACGTGGTCATGCGCATCGCCCACGTATGCCCCTGTTCGATGAATCCTTTTAACTCACGCAAATGGTGGGCATGACAAAGGGCATGGGTGGCATGTGTGTATTTCGGATAYGTACCGAACGCATCGTGCATCATCGTCCCTTCATATCGGGGAAGAATCCCGATATCATCGGTCGCTTTTTTTCCACGAGAAGCGTGAGGAGCCAAGTATGTATATCTCGATGTACACGCGACATGCACCCATGCGAGTTTCCCATTGATGCGCAAACTCGTTTCATCGACATGCAGGATGTTGGATTCAAGTAAGGCGTCTTCGATGATGTCCATATTTGATTCCAGCGCTTCGCGTCCTCGTTTCACCATATTGGCAAGRGTTCCTGTACTAATCGAGTGTTGATATAACGCTTCGATTGTATCACTTAAACGCTTGTACGGGATCAATTGGATATGATGTAAATAAACAACGAGCGCCGTGAGCCGTGGACCGTATTGCACATGATTCGTGACATGGGATGGGAATTCGGCTTGTTGCACGCATCGACAATGTGGACACGATTTCACTTCACGTTCATGTTGTGTCACCTCGATCGCCACAGGAGGGACATCAAACACTTGACGGATATCGACTTTGAACGGTTTGACTTCACGCAAAGAAGCTCCACATCCTTGACACGTATGCACACGGTGGACGACACGATGATGTGGATGTTCCACTTGACGGAGCGTCTTCCCCTCATGTCCCTCTTGCCCACCAGGCTTTTTGCCAGACGGCTCGCGGGAGGAACGCTTTTTCTCAAAACGGTCAGAAGATGGGGGCAAATGGCTATTGGAGCTGTTTTTTTTCGTGCGTGCTTCCAGCTCTTGAACACGGTACTTCAGTTGTTCATTTTCTTTGCGTAGYTGTTTGTTTTCGTGACGCAAATGTTCATTTTCTTGAATGAGTTGATGAATGAGCTGTTTTTGTTGTTGAACTTTGCCGATTAAGCCCTCAACTGTAAATACAGCTTGTTGTACCGTCAACATGCGATTCACCTCCTTGTCTATCAATATTCACATCATAGACAAGGAAAGAAGAAAATATTCAGCTCACTTTAGGATGTGGCTGAATATATACGAATGTCCAAGCCTTTATTCAGCGAATCAACCAGAAACCAGAACAAACGATCGATCGTTTGTGTGTTCAGTTGTAAATCTTTAATTCAACTTATATAGAGACATTTTCACATTCAAAATAGATTAAAATCATAAGATTTTTCTAATGTTTCGGTATGTACCTTTTGGAGAAGATCGTACCGAACTCTCTCAAAGCATGTCATGCTCTCTGTTGAAGGAAGAAATCAGCAAATCGGGCTATTTTGGTGCATGTGAAAACACGGGAACCCCCCACTTGCCTATAATGAATCCTTCCCATGATAGTGGGAGTGCACAAGAGGCGGTGTCGACTAAACAGATAGCATCTTTGTCTTTTCATGACAGCGCGTTCGAAAGCAGAGGGATGAGGGAATTCGAATTTGGCTTCAGGAAGAAAGAATAGCTGCACTGAAGCTCCCTGCACCTAAGGAGGATGCAGGGAGCTATTTTGGTTCACTCCATAATCCCATCTTTTGATTGTCCCATGAACACGGAAGCGGCACCTTCGCACAGTTGGTTGTTCAAGATGGCCACCCCCTCGCGAATTTCGACATTACACACATGACAGTCATTCTGCCGTAATATGGGTCATACCCGTAATCACCCCTTCATTCATCGAATATACTTCATGGCATAATGACTGAATGTCCACCTTGTTGTGAGACGTCAACAAAATGGTGCAGCCTCTTTTGTTTTCCTCCCGAATAATTTGGTACACTTGGTCCACCGATTTTTCATCCAACGCATTCATTGGTTCGTCGAGCAGCATCAGCTGCGGCTTCTCCATGATGCACTGTGCAATGGCCAGTCTTTGTCTCATTCCAAGAGAGTACGCTTTCACCGGCCTTTTATCATGCGGATCCAACCCCACTCGCTCGATTGCCTCTTTTACCTCGCGCTCGCCGATTTTGTTTTGAATCATGGCTAAAAAATGCAAATTATCGAATCCTGAGTATTGTTCAAGGAAACCTGGTTTTTCCAACAAAACAGAAATATCGCTCGGAAAGGATACATCTTGGTGCAACGTCTGGCCAAATACCGCCACCGTGCCGCTGGACGGCTTCACAAGTCCGCTGATGACTCGGAATAACATCGTTTTTCCCGATCCGTTCGGCCCGACGAACCCATAAATCTTGCCTCTCTCCAACTCTAAGTTGATATTGCGCAAAACTTCCCTTGATTTGATTGTTTTGGAAACATTGGATAAGACGATCGCCTTCATATCGAAAACCTCCTAGATATAATCCGCATGCTTCACTCTCTTTATCGTCCAATACCCGAACACAACGATCGACAAGAGCTCCACCATCAACGCCGACCAGAACATCGAGCTGCTCCGCACGAGATCCGCCATGCTGTAGTACAAAGGAATAAAAGGCGTTGGCATCTTCACACCCACAAAAAACAAAGCGAGAATGACAACATTCGCCAAGTGATAGGTTGCATACACGTTCAACAACATCCACACGCTGGCGTGCCAATACAAATTCACGGCGATGCTAACAAACATGAGCACGAGCGAACGGTCAAACGAAAACGCCATATGCGACACAAAGAGGCCGAAGCCGCCAGTGATCAAAAACGACGACAAGACATATCCCACTGTAAACAGAACTCCTGCCAACAATCTAGCCATTGTATACGACGTCGTATCCCTCAACAAAATGAACAGTTTATGTTCAAAATATTGATCCCGCTTTTTCCAAACGATTTGGAGCAACACCACATAGCCGAAGCAAATCATCAGCCAATACATCCAATTCGAGGTCGTCACCGCTCCGAATAAGCGGGCGAACAACTCCGATAGGTGTTGGGAGGAAAACGCCTCTGACCAGCTGCACATCAAAGTGCCCAACAGCGGGAACAGGAGGCAGGTGATGACAATTCTTTTGATATCCATTTTGATCAAGGTAAACTCCAAATCCATCGGTTTCATAACAGATCATCCTGAACATAATAGTTTTTTCGGCTTGACGAAAGGCAAATGAGATAGACTAACAGCAGCAGCACCACAATGAGAACGAGGATGGTCCAAACAGGAGCCGCCTGTTCACTTATGTAAAACAAATAAGGGAGCATATGCACCGTGAACATATCCAATACAGCCAGTATGATGACGGCAGCGAAGGCAAAAAAGCGACTCCATCCAAAGTCGATGAATGCTATAAACAGCAATCCGTATATAGCGGTGACGAAAAAATACATAACAAGAAAATAGAGAAACGAACTTTTATCCTCACTATGCGGCACGTACAAAAAAGCCGCATGGGCGTTTGGCATATGGGGGTAGATGAGGAATTTCACAAACATTGTACATAATCCTCCTGCTACAGCAACCCAAAGGGACACGCCCCCAGCCAAAACGACGACCAACAACGCTTTATGCAGCCCGATTTGTCCCCGGGTGCGGTATCGTCTTAAAATCACCCACGCGTTCGTTTGAAGTGTTGAACCTAAAAGAAATAAAAAAACAGGCAGATGAAAAAACTCATACCGATAGAGCAAGATAAAATCTTTAAGGCTGTGCCATTTCCCCACTACCACCATTCCTAGCGGCAAGATGCTCACCACCATCAACAGAGCCATGACGCCCAAAATCATTCGGATAACGGTGCGATGCAACAGCAAATCTTGCCAAACAAAAAAAACAATCTGTCTAGAGAACATCTTCACTCTTCTTCACTCCATATGAAAATACCCCTACCGCGATCAACAATTGGAGGATAAACACGATGACGATTTTCCAATAGGACAATCCTTCCACTGGTTGTGAAGGGATTAAAAAATTAAACGGATCCCAGGCCAATTGGTTGGTAATGGTCAGCGCTGCCCAACAAACCATATAAATGATTTGTGGCATCAACGTGATCAAATACCGATTTTTCAAGAATAAAGAAAAGGCTAAACCGAGACAAACGTAGCCACCGGCAAACAACCCGCCAATGACATAATACGCGAGAACATACCAATAAGGGGAGATCTCCAATAAAGGAGAAAAAAGGCTTTTCTTTTCCCCTTCAAATGAATTGTCCGGCAACGGCAACGTGCCATGGACCAATTGCCGATAAGCCTGGGAAAAGCTCGAATAATCCCAATGGTTCGTCAAAAGATTCACCAGCACAACTCCCAGCACAAGAGGAAGAAGGAATAAGAAGAAAGCGCTGATATAGGAAAACACAAATTTCCTTCGAAAATAGACTCCCCTTCCCATCCGTGTCAATTGATAATGAATATTTCCGCTCTTTCGCTCACGATCAATCGAATCTACCAATGGAATGGACAACAATAGTGGAAAAAGGAAGTAATATAAAGAAGAGAGTACGTTAAATCGGAAGCCTCCTAGACCAACCCATTCAAGGTGAGGCGATGCCAAGGCGGAAACATTAGGATTGTGGTGGTAAATTCGTTCAAACAGCTCCACATTTTCACGGTAATCTTTCACCCCCAACACGACAGCGCCAATGACGAGCAACAACAGGCAAGCTGCGCTGATATAAAGGTTCTTATTTTTCAGAAGTTTAAGCAATTCCATATACATACAATCATCTCCTAATTCTTCTGTTTAAGGACGGTCTTCTTCATTGAAATTGAAGAAGACCGTCCCTGACGAAGAAAACCTCTCTCTTGTCCAAGTTGACTGAACATATCTATAAAATCGATCAATTGTCGGGGTAAAATTTGCCTGCGATATCAACTGTAACGTAAGTGAAGGATGCATTTTCCGCCATTAATGAAACTTTTTTGCCAACAGCGCTTTGGTCGACAGTGAAATAACGCGTGTCATTATCGGTTACATTCAGCGCGGTTGGCGACACTTTCGTGGAGCCTTGCTGAATCCACATATTCGCTTTATAATCGCTCCCAACAACCGAATTTTCCACTTTGCTTTTACTGTTTGTCGCTTTATTGGCGCTTGCTAATTCTGTATCGGCTTGAAAACGAGGGAGAACCCCCGCATACGTCACATAAGATGCGGCGCTGACTCCCCCTACCACAATGAATGTGGTAGAAGCAAGCAAAGCAGCAACCATTTTACGTTTTTTCTTCATGATTCGATCCCCTCTCCCTTAATATATTTTAGAATAGGCTCTTCACCACAAAGTGTACTTGACAAAGAAAGACGATTATGATAGAGAAAATCAAAACAGCATTTTTCCTTTTTATACCACACGTCTCTTTGAGCAACATTGCTATCATGTTTGTCTTTAAAAGTCAAGTACATCTTTTGGTGATGAACCTTAAAATACAGGACCGGTCCCATGGGATATTATAACAAAAAAAAAAAAAAAAGAAGTAAATACGAAAAATTAAAACAAAATGGGTGCATCACTGTAACCTTGAATCGGTGATCAAGACGGGTTCACGCCCCCACAAGAAAATTTGATCAATCAACCAAATATTACATCTCGGTTCTTCACCTAATAGGTGAACATTCGAAATAGAGTAGAGGCCTCTGCATAATTGAGAGTTTCCCGGCATTTCGGGTACACTTCTATCACGGATTCAGGTGGAACGTACTTGACAAGCGAGGATAGTCTGGAGTCTCCGTGTCCGGAAAATCTGATGTACTGATTTTCCCTTGCAAGTGCAGAGAAGGCGTGTTCTGAGATAGCTTTGCTCTGCAAATCAAAAAAGAGCGCCCTAGTTTGTCGATTAGGGCGCTCTTTCTATTTTCTAAATGGTTCTCGCTTCGTTGCTTCTACTTCACCCCCACCGTCTGGCTTTGGCGGATGGCTTGACGCAAGTCGTCCAAAATGTCGTCGATCGACTCCGTGCCGACGGACAGGCGCACAAGGCCCGGGGTGACGCCGGCGGACAATTGTTCGTCCGGGCTCAGCTGCTCGTGCGTTGTGCTGGCCGGGTGGATGATGAGCGATTTCGAATCGCCGATGTTGGCCAAATGGGAGAACAGCTTCACCGAGTCGATCAGTTTTTTCCCGGCTTCGACGCCGCCTTTGATTTCAAACGTGACGATCGCACCTTGCCCGTTTGGCAAATACTTTTTCGCGAGTTCATGTGACGGATGGCTTGGAAGCCCCGGATAATTGACCGATTCGACGGCTTCTTCCTCTTCCAAAAACTTAGCAACAGCGAGCGCATTTTCGCTATGGCGCTGCATCCGTAAATGAAGCGTCTCTAATCCTTGCAAAAGCAAAAACGCGTTAAACGGCGACAGCGCCGCTCCTAAGTCGCGCAACAGCTGGATGCGCGCTTTCGTGATGTACGCCGCTTCGCCGACGGCATCCACATACACCAACCCGTGATAGCTTGGGTCTGGCTCGGTGAACTCCGGAAACTTGCCGCTCCCTTTCCAGTCAAACTTGCCGCTGTCGACAATCACGCCGCCGATCGAATTGCCGTGCCCACCGATAAACTTTGTCGCTGAGTGGACGACGATGTCGGCGCCGAATTCAATCGGCCGCAATAAGTATGGACTGGCCACCGTGTTGTCGACAATGAGCGGAATGGCGTGGCGATGGGCGATGTCGGCGACCTCTTCAATGTCAAGCACATCGTTTTTCGGGTTGCCGATCGTTTCCGCAAACAACGCTTTCGTTTTGTCGGTGATGGCCTTCTCAAAGTTTTCCGGATCGGACGGATCGACAAACTTCACCGTAATGCCAAACTTGCGCAGCGTATGAGCGAACAAGTTGTACGTGCCGCCGTAAATGGACGACGACGACACGATTTCATCGCCCGCCGAGGCGATGTTGATGATCGAATAAAACACCGCCGCCTGCCCTGATGAGAGCGCAAGCGCCCCGATCCCGCCTTCAAGCGCCGCGATCCGTTTTTCAAGCACATCGTTCGTCGGGTTCATAATGCGCGTATAAATAAACCCTTCCTCTTTCAAGCCAAACAAATTGGCCGCGTGCTCGCTGTCGCGGAACACATATGAGCTTGTTTGGTAAATCGGCACCGCCCGCGCGCCCGTTTCCGCATCCGGTTTTTGCCCGGCGTGGATGGCGAGCGTCTCCGGGCGGAAGGTTTGTTCATTGCTCATCGTTTCCTCTCCCCCTCTTTGATCCCTCGAGATCTCATATCCTACTAAATCAATTGGTTTTTCTTATAAAGAATCTATCACTGGATCACAACGTTTGTCAATTATATTTTTTTAATAGTGAAAAAATTTTTATTGAAAACAGAGCCTGCCGGTGGGCAGGCCTCCTATTTGTTTCATCACCGTTTTCCAATTTCCTCTATTAACAGCTTATTGACAAGCGGCGGATTCGCTTGCCCTTTTGTTGCTTTCATCACTTGGCCGACAAGGAAACCGAGCGCGCGGTCTTTGCCGTTTTTATAGTCTTCCACCGACTGCGGGTTGGCGTCAAGCACTTCGAGCACAATTTTGCGCAACGCTCCTTCGTCGGAAATTTGCACGAGCCCTTTTTCTTTGACGATTTTCTCCGGGTCGCCGCCTTTTTCAACAAGCTCTTTGAACACTTTTTTCGCGATTTTCGACGAAATCGTGCCGTTTTGGATGAGTTTGATCATGCTTGCTAGGCTTTCCGGCGTCAAGGCGATGTCATGCAGCTCTTTTTGTTCGGCGTTTAAGTACCCGGACACTTCGACCATGAGCCAGTTCGACGCCAGTTTTGGATCAGCGCCGTTGGCGACCGTTGCTTCGAAGAAGTCGGCCATTTCTTTGGTCAATGTCAGCACTTTGGCGTCGTATTCCGGCAGGCCCCATTCTTCGACATACCGCTTCCGTCGGGCGTCCGGCAGCTCCGGAATCGAGGCGCGGACGCGCTCTTTCCATTCGTCGTCAATATAAAGCATGACCAAGTCCGGCTCCGGGAAGTAGCGGTAGTCTTCCGAGCCTTCTTTGACGCGCATGAGGATGGTCGTTTTTGTCGCTTCGTCAAAGCGCCGCGTTTCTTGACGGATGACGCCGCCCGAGAGCAAAATTTTCTCCTGCCGCTTCGCTTCGTACTCGAGCCCCATGCGGACGAAGTTGAACGAGTTTAAGTTTTTCAACTCCGTTTTCGTACCGAATTGGTCCGATCCGATCGGCCGGAGCGAAATGTTGGCGTCGCAGCGGAGCGATCCTTCTTCCATTTTGCAGTCGGAGACGCCCGTGTATTGGATGATCGCTTTTAATTTTTCCAAGTAGGCGTACGCCTCTTCCGGCGAGCGGATGTCTGGCTCCGAGACGATCTCAATGAGCGGCGTCCCTTGGCGGTTAAAATCCACGAGCGAATAGCCGTCGCCTGTATGCGTCAATTTGCCCGCGTCCTCTTCCAAGTGAATGCGGGTGATGCCGATTTTTTTCTTTTTCCCGTTCACTTCGATTTCGATCCAGCCGTTTTTGCCAAGCGGCTGGTCGTATTGCGAAATTTGGTACGCTTTCGGGTTGTCCGGATAAAAATAGTTTTTGCGGTCGAATTTCGTCTCGGTCGCGATTTCGCAGTTTAACGCCATCGCTGCTTTCATCGCAAACTCGACCGCCTGCCGGTTCAACACCGGCAGCACGCCCGGATACCCTAAGTCAATGACGTTCGTTTGCGTGTTTGGGGGCGCTCCGAACGCGTTCGGGCTGCTGGAGAAAATTTTCGATTTCGTTTTCAGCTCGACGTGCACCTCAAGTCCGATGACCGTTTCAAAGTTCATCACCTACCCCCCCTTACAACACCGGTTTTTGCTTATGGTAGTCAGTCGCCTGTTCAAAGGTGTGGGCGACGCGATAGACCGTGCTTTCATCAAAGTGCTTGCCGATGATTTGCAAGCCGACCGGCAAGCCGTCGACAAAGCCGCACGGCACGGAAATGGCCGGCACGCCCGCCAGGTTGACCGGAATCGTTAAAATGTCGTTTGCGTACATCGTCAGCGGATCACTCGTTTTCTCACCGATTTTAAACGCCGGAGTCGGCGTTGTCGGGCCGATGATGACGTCATATCGTTCAAATACGTTTTCGAAGTCGCGCTTGATCAACGTCCGCACTTTTTGCGCTTTTTTGTAATACGCATCGTAATAGCCCGAGCTTAACGCGAACGTCCCGAGCATAATGCGGCGCTTGACCTCCGCCCCGAATCCTTCGCTCCGTGTGAGTTTATACATATCGATCAAGTTTTTCGCGTTGTCCGTCCGGTAGCCGTAGCGGACGCCGTCAAAGCGGGCGAGGTTCGCCGAGGCTTCCGACGAAGCGAGCAAGTAGTACGTCGCCAAGGCATATTTCGAATGCGGAAGCGACACTTCTTCCCACGTTGCACCGAGCTTCTCAAGCACGGCAAGCGCCGCCAGCACCGACTGGCGCACGCCTTCGTCGACGCCTTCCCCTAAATATTCGTTCGGCACGGCGATTTTCAATCCTTTGATGTCCCCGGTCAACGCCTCCACATAGTTCGGCACCGGCACGTTTGCCGATGTCGAATCCATCGGATCGACGCCTGCAATCGCCTGCAATAAGTAGGCGTTGTCTTCGACCGTGCGCGTAATCGGACCGATTTGGTCCAGCGACGACGCAAACGCGACAAGCCCGAAGCGCGAGACGCGGCCGTATGTCGGCTTCAAACCAACAACCCCGCAAAACGCCGCCGGCTGGCGGATCGAACCGCCCGTATCCGAACCTAAAGCAAACGGCACTTCCCCTGCCGCCACCGCCGCCGCCGAACCGCCGCTCGAGCCGCCCGGAACGCGCTCTAAGTCCCACGGGTTGCGTGTCAGCTGAAAGCCAGAGTTTTCCGTCGACGAACCCATGGCGAACTCGTCCATATTCAGCTTCCCGATCGTAATGGCGCCCGCAGCGTTCAGCCGCTCCATAACGGTCGCGTCGTAAATCGGGTCAAAGTTGTATAAAATTTTGCTGGCGCATGTCGTGCGCAATCCTTTTGTGACGATGTTGTCTTTAATGCCGATCGGCAAGCCGAACAGCGGGTTCGTTTCTTCGCCTTTGGCGAGCTGGTCATCCAACTCTTTCGCTTTCGCCCGCGCCTGTTCTTCATTTAATGTTAAAAACGCTTGCACTTTTTCTTCCACTTCGCCGATGCGTCGGTACGATTCGTCGACTAAATCGGAAATCGACACTTCTTTTTTCTGCAGCAACGTATGTAATTCTGATACGGAATGGTCAAAAAGCGACATAAATCCCCCTCCTTACTCTAAAATGGCCGGCACACGGAACTGGCCGTCTTGCTGATCCGGCGCGTTTTTCAACACTTCCTCGCGCGGCAGCCCCGGTTCTGGAATATCCTCGCGCATCACATTTCTCATATCAAGCACGTGCGAAGTCGGCGGAACGTTCTCCGTATCCAATTCATTCAACTGCTCGGCAAACGTAATGATCGCATCGAGCTGTTTCGTAAACATCTCCGCCTCTTCATCGGTAATCGCCAACCGCGCCAAATCGGCGACATGTTTCACTTGGTCAATGGAAATTCGCGACATAGTTTCACCTCCAACGAGTTCGACCTATCACAATACCATGATGATACCAAACTTTTATCCAATGAAGCAACCGTTGTCACGTGTTCTGGGCGAGAATCAATCTATATATTCACGATGCAAACGAATATACGTTCTATAACATCTCCCAATAGCGAAGGCAGGCGTGAAACCGGGGGGATTTGATGTTTGATGTAGGAATATTTCGTTTTCCTGAACAGCGCACGATGGGATGGCACACGCATGAGTAAACGGTTGATGGGAGGAAAAGGACGCGCTCCTATTTTAGACACTGGAAGGAATCGCTCGTGACGCCTTTTTTTATTCAAAGAAATACGATAAAATGAAAGCACAAGGAGGGAAATTGCATGTCGCTGCCAAATCAAAATCATCCATGGACATATGCAGATTACGTAATCTTCATCGCATTGCCAAAAGTATTCGCTTCCATGGGAGAACCCTCCTGACAAAAATCGGGAGGATTTTTTTGCACCGATATGGAATAAATCCTTGACAAACAAGGAATGTGAAGGAGTTTGCCCGCCATGGATGTTCAAATTTTCTTAATTGACAATCCCGAACATATGTACTATAATGACTGTAACGGACGAAAAAGGGGGAATCATGACGATGAGTGACGCTTTGCTCACCCAAGTGCTCGACCGCCTAAGCGCCATGGATGGCACGCTGCAAAAGCTCGTAGAGGGCCAAGAGCGGCTCGAGCGGGAACAAATCGCCATTCGCCAAGAACAAGAAGAAATTCGAAAAGAGCAACAAGAAATTCGGAGAGAACAGCAAGAAATCCGAAAAGAACAACAAGAGATTCGAAAAGAACAACAAGAGATTCGAAAAGAGCAGCAGGAAATCCGCCTGGAACAACAGCGTCTGCGTCAAGAACAAGATTCGCTTCGCGCTGGGCAAACGGAATTAAACGGCATCGTGGCTGCTCTCCTCCACCGCCAAGACGAAACAGACGCCAAACTGGAAGCTCTCGCCGCTGACGTCCACCAGCTTCACCGGGAATTTTCCTCATTGAAACAAACGGTGGACCGCCTCGAACAAAAAATGGACTCCCGTTACGAACAATTGGCTGCCCAAATCGAAGACATCAAGCTGGACTTGAATTTTATCGCCCACCGCACCGTCGACAACGAACGAATCATTTACAAGCTGAAAGAAATGCTGTTCCGCTGATCGATTCATCTAAGAGGAGGCCGCTGCCATGCATGTCGCGTTTGACCATCTCGTCCATCTCGTCGAACGACCGGAGCAAGTGAAAATGGCGTTTGAACAATGGGGGCTTGTAGCCATCCACGGCGGCCGTCATCCATCATGGGGAACGTACAACGCCTTATGTTACGTGGAGCATTTGCGCTACATCGAGTGGATCGGCATTGCCGATATACAGACGGCGAGAACGTGCGGAAACCCGCTCATCACTCAGCTTGTCGCCGACCGCCAAGAAGAAAGCGGCTTCTCCCAGTTTGCCTTTCGCACGAACGACATCGAAGCGGTGGCGGCGCAGCTCAAAAGCAAAGGATTCGCCCCAGTCGGTCCGCTCCCCGGCAGCCGCGAGCGCGATGACGGCAAGCAGCTCACATGGTCGATGCTGTTTATCGAAGACGACACAGACGGCGCGTTTCGCTATCCGTTTTTCATTCAATGGGGCGACCGTGATGACGTACGCATGAACGAGCTGGCGCCGCTCATGAGACACCCGATTGGCTCTGTTTCGCTGTCGTCAATTAGCCTCTACACCCTCGATCTCCAGCGGACGGTCAACGGCTACCGCCGGCTGTTTGACTTGCCCGAACCCGATGTCGGGCGCGATGAAGCGGGAGCATACGCGGAGCTCGCTGTCGGCGGCATTGCGATTCGGTTCTATGAGGCTGACCGCCGTCATCCATCGACGCGCCCGTTTTCGTGCCGGCTTGTGGGCGTGCAGAAACCGCGCCGCATCGAAATCGAGGGCGCCACGTACATCATATCTGGCTCTTGACGGCCATTGTATTGCCACATGCTGCGCCCCCTCGCGCTAGGCGCCGTGCCAGCCCTTGGCGAATGCATTCCCACATACTCCCCTTTGCCGCTGAATAAGATGGAGTAACCGCTTCTTGATTATCGCAAACCATAGATGGCAAAGGGGGAGTCCAACCGTGTCCCACCCGTATGTTTCTCCAAAACTTTCAGCGGAATGATCCCAACCACGCGCCCTTGATGACGCAGCGCCGCCTCAGCAACCTCTCCCATCAAGCCCCGTGTCCCTCCGCCGTAAATGAGCGTAATGCCGCTTCGGGCTAAAAACGTTCCGAGCGCTTTCGCCGCTTCCTTATATCTCCCATCGTTTCCATTGCTTGATCCGCAAAACACGCAAATCGCCTTCAAGTCTCACACCCGCCTCCTGCCATAACCTGTTGCTCGTTTTGCATCCGTTTTCGAGTGCTGCGCTCATTTTCCTACCGTCATTATACAATGCTCTCCCTGTTCTTTCCACCATCGTTCGGACGGCCTTTTCACGCAAAAAAGGGCCGCTGCTGCAGCCCTTTCCGCTTCCTTCATTTTTGGAGAATCAAATGTTCGGATCACTCCGTTCGCCGTATCCCAAATAACGCGATGATGCCGACCTTATTGATAAATATGCACAAACGGCTCGTCTGCTTTCGCCTGGCGCACGATGAGGCTTTCCGGCTGACCGGCTGAGGCGATGTAGACATTAACGGTGATGTAGTCCGGGAATTTTTCCATCACCAAGCCGGTCACGTATTGGGTAAAGCCGATCACTTCCGCTTTGCCGTAAAACGGCATCGTAATGTTGATCGTTAACTTCTGAAGCTGGTCGTTGACGTACAATCCTCTGCCGACGATGCCGGTGTAGTTCGGGAAAAAGTCTTCAACGTCTGATTTAAAATTATTGAATTTGATCCAGTCATCGCGATGGTTCTTTTCCGCCTCATCGGACGGGAATAAATAATATTCCTCGTTCACCGCTTCCCAATCATCGATCGTGGCGCTTCCGTCGTCAACATGGGTGACCGCGAAAAAGTGGCCCGGAATCACGGACGAGCGCGGCGCCTGTTTGTACAAGGCAATCGTGATCGGCACGTTGCCGAGCCCTTTGATATTTCGCAGCCGCTTCAACACCTCGGCGGCGATCCGCTTTCCTTCCCGTTCGATGACATCGTCTTTGATTTTCACTTCGCGTGGATACCCTTGCTCGGTTGAGTAGTAGTGGACGGAATTCAACGCCAGGCCGATGGCGACGCCACCAAGCTTCACCTTGTCGTTATCGACTTTCACTAAGTAGTCGTGCTCCAAAATGCTGGCCAGGTAAATCGGGCTTTGTTTGTTTTTTTGCTCATTCGTTCCTTTGTCGCTGATCGGCGGGTTTAAGCCGATGTTGTCTTCCGGTTTCATTTTCTCTGCCTTCAGCTGGCTTTCCGTCCGCTTGCGGGCGAGCCAGCGCCCGATCGTTTCGCTGTCCAAATATTGCCCTTCCTGCAACAAATATTCATCCGGGGAAAATTGCTCAGATGCCAAGCGCATCAGCCCGGTTTCAAATTCATCGACATCAAGCCGGGTGTTGACGTCGTTGACGACCCGCCCGCGCGCCCCGGACGGCTTAAAAGGCAAGACAACGCGGTAATACGAATCAGAAATGTTGTATTTCGGGATGACCGCTTCTTGCTCTTTGCTTCCTTTGTCTTGCACGACTTCCTCACCTTTGTCAAACTTCGGCGCACACGCAGACAACAAACAAATCGAAGCGAGCCCGACAACGGCCAACCGTTTTCGGGTCCGATTCGTCCAACGACAAGCAACGAAACTGCGCAGTAGTGAGATTTGTTTCATCGTTTCCCCCTGTTGATCTCTTGCAAAAATCGTGGTTCGTCCCAAATCTCAATGCCAAGCTGCTGGGCTTTCTCCAACTTCGATCCGGCATCCTCGCCGGCGATGACAAGGTCGGTGCTGCGGCTGACGCTGCCGGTGACGCGCCCGCCAAGCCGCTCAATTTGTTCTTTTGCTTCATTGCGCGACATCGACGCGAGCTTGCCGGTCAAGACGACCGTTTTGCCGGCGAAGGCAGAGTCAGCAGGCGCTTCAGCCGACCGCTTCGGCCCTTTGTAAGCCATATTGACACCGTAAGCGCGCAGCTCCTGGAGCAGCTCAGTTGCTTCGGGTTGGGCGAAGAACGCCGTGATCGCATCCGCCATTTTCTCTCCGATTTCGGGGACGGCCATCAACTCCTCTTTCGTCGCCCGTTCGAGCCGCTCCATCGTTTCAAAATGCTCAGCCAAAAGTTGGGCGGCTTTCGCTCCGACGTAGCGAATGCCAAGGCCAAACAGCAGCCGTTCAAGCGAGTTTTGCTTCGACGCCTCAATCGCCGCAAGCAAGTTGGCCGCCGACTTTTCCCCCATCCGTTCCAACCCGACAAGCTGTTCCTTCGTCAGGCAGTACAAATCGGCGACATCGCGGACAAGGCCGGCGTTAAACAGCTGGGTGACGACTTTTTCGCCCAAACCCTCGATGTTCATCGCCGCCCTTGAGGCAAAATGGATGAGCCGCTCGCGCAGCTGGGCCGGGCAGTTCGGGTTCAAGCAGCGGAGCGCCACTTCCCCCTCGAGACGGACGAGCTCGCTTTCGCATTCCGGGCAGTGCGTCGGCATCGCAAACGGCGTTTCATCCCCATCGCGCCGGTCAACGACGACGCCGACCACTTCCGGGATGATGTCGCCCGCTTTTTTAATGATGACCGCATCGCCGATGCGAATGTCTTTTTCCCGTATAAAATCTTCATTGTGAAGGGTGGCGCGCTGCACCGTCGTGCCGGCGACGCGCACCGGCTCTAAAATCGCCGTCGGCGTGACGACACCCGTGCGGCCGACGTTCACCTCAATGCCGATTAACGTCGTCACCACTTCCTCGGCTGGGAACTTGTAGGCAATCGCCCAGCGCGGGCTTTTCGCCGTCGCGCCAAGCGCCCGTTGCTGGGCGAATGAGTCCACCTTAATAACGATGCCGTCAATCTCATACGGCAGCTGCGGCCGCTTGTCGTGCCACTCGCTGACAAAGGCGATCACCTCATCGATATTGGCGCAGCGCCGTCGCTCTGGGTTTACTTTAAACCCGAGCGCCTGCAAATAATCAAGCGCTTCGCTGTGTGAAGCGATGCCGAGCGCCTCGGCGTCGGCTAAGCCATATACAAACAAATCCAGCTGGCGCGAGGCCGCCACTTTCGGGTCAAGCTGGCGGAGCGAGCCAGCCGCGGCGTTGCGCGGGTTGGCAAACAGCTCCTCGCCGCGGGCTTTTCGCTCCTCATTCAAGCGCAAAAACGACGCTTTCGGCATAAACGCCTCGCCGCGCGCTTCAAGCGACACCGGTTCTTTCAGACGGAGAGGCAGCGAGCGGATCGTTTTCAAATTTTCCGTAATGTCTTCACCCGTCGTCCCGTCGCCGCGCGTCGCCCCTTGGACGAAATAGCCGTCTTCATAGCGGACCGAGACGGCGAGGCCATCGATTTTCAGCTCGCATACGTACGCCGCTTCCCCGACTTCCTGACGGACGCGGCGGTCAAAATCGCGCAAGTCTCCTTCGCCAAACGCGTTCGCCAAGCTCATCATCGGAACGCGATGCGCCACTTTGCGAAACGCCTCAAGGGGCGGACCGCCGATGCGCTGGGTCGGCGAATCGCTCGTTTTGAGCTCCGGATATTGTTCCTCAATGGCGATGAGCTCTTGCATCAACCGGTCATACTCGGCATCTGGAACAGACGGGCGGTCAAGCACATAATATTCGTACCCGTAGCGGTTCAACAGTTCGCGCAGCTCGGCCGCGCGCCGTTCGGCTTGTTGGCGGTCCATACGTTCACCTGTTCTCCTTTCCTACACTTTCTCAATCGGCGCAAATTTGGCAAGCAGTCGTTTAATGCCGATCGGGCTCGGGAAGGCGATGTCGAGCTCTTGGTCGTCGCCGCCGCCGCGGACGCTGACGACGGTGCCGATGCCCCATTTCCGGTGATTCGCCCGATCGCCGACTTTCCACGATCCCACGGCGCCGCTTGCCTGCGGGCGCGAAACGGCCGAGCGGGAGGCGCCCGCTTGGCGGCGCGAGGCTGTCTCAAGCAAATGCGCCGGAATTTCATTCAAAAAGCGCGACGGCGGGTTCATTTGGATGTTGCCAAACAGCGTCCGCATTTGCGCGCTCGTCAGCACAAGTTCTTCCTCCGCGCGGGTGATGCCGACGTACGCCAGCCGCCGTTCTTCTTCCATCTCATCGTCATCCTCGAGAGAGCGGTTGTGCGGGAAAATGCCTTCTTCCATGCCGATCAAAAAGACGACCGGAAACTCGAGCCCTTTGGCGGCATGCAACGTCATCAACATGACGGCATCTCCTTCAGCGGCCTGTTCCGTCCCGTTCAGCTCGTCCAAATCGGAAATGAGCGCCAAGTCGGTTAAAAAGGCGATGAGCGATTTATCGTCGCTCACATTTTCAAAATGCTTCGTCACCGACAAAAACTCATCCAAGTTCTCGAGCCGGCTTTGTGCTTCAATCGTCCGCTCCGCCTTGAGCATCTCGCGGTAGCCCGATTTGTCGAGCACTTCTTCGACGAGTTCGGTGACGGAGACGTATTCTTGCAGCTGTGTCCATTGCTCGAGCTGGCTGCGGAACGCGGCGAGCGCCCCGGCCGCTTTGGCGCCAAGCCCGATCATCTCTAGCTCGCCGAGCGCCTCAAACAAGGACAGCTCATGATCGGCTGCATAGCGGACGAGTTTGTCGATCGTCGAGGCGCCAATGCCGCGTTTTGGCACGTTAATGATGCGAAGCAAGCTTAAATCATCGTCCGGATTGGCGATGACGCGCAAATAGGCGAGAATGTCTTTAATTTCTTTCCGGTCATAGAACTTTAAGCCGCCGACAATTTGATACGGAATGTTCGCTTTCAGCAACATTTCCTCCATGACACGCGACTGGGCGTTCGTCCGGTACAAGACAGCAAAATCACGGTAGCGGCGTTCGCCGCGCTCCACCGCCTCGCGGATGCGTCCAGCGACAAACTGCGCTTCGTCCGCTTCGTTCATCGCCTCATAATAAAGAATCGGCTTTCCTTCCGGGTTTTCCGTCCAAAGCCGTTTCGGCTTCCGGTTGACGTTATGCTCGATGACTTCGTTCGCCGCTTGCAAAATGCGCTTCGTCGAGCGGTAGTTTTGTTCAAGCAAAATGACTTTTGCGTTCGGATAGTCGCGCTCGAACGACAAAATGTTTTGGATGTCCGCCCCGCGCCACCGATAAATCGATTGGTCGGCGTCGCCGACGGCGCAAATGTTTTGAAAGCGTTCCGCCAGCTTTTTGACCAGCGTATATTGAGCGCGGTTCGTATCCTGGTACTCATCAATATGGATGTACTGAAACTTATATTGGTAATAGTGAAGCACATCCGGCACGCGGTCAAACAGTTGGATCGTCGTCATGATCAAATCGTCAAAATCGAGCGAATGATTGCGAAGCAGGCGCTGTTGGTATTCTTGATACACATCGCTGACGACTTTTTCGTAATACGTCGAGGCCCGCTTCGCGAATTGCTCCGGAGGCAACAGCTCGTTTTTCGCCGCGCTGATCGTGCCTAAAATCGTCCGCGGCTCAAATTTTTTCGGGTCTATGTTTTTTTCTTTTAAAATCGTTTTCATGACCGAAAGCTGGTCCGTCGGATCAAGGATGGAAAAATTGCGGTTGATGCCGATGCGGTCAATGTCGCGGCGCAAAATGCGGACGCACATCGAGTGGAACGTCGAAATCCAGACGTCTTCCGCCGCCCCACCTAAGAGCGACTGCACACGTTCCCGCATTTCGCGCGCCGCCTTGTTCGTAAACGTAATGGCCAAAATGTTCCACGGCGCCACATGCTTTTCCGCCATCAAATAGGCGATGCGGTGCGTCAACACCCGCGTTTTCCCGCTTCCCGCCCCCGCCATAATGAGCAGCGGGCCTTCCGTCGTCCTGACGGCTTCTTGTTGCTCTTTGTTTAAATGGGCGAGCAGCTGTTCCGATAAAAAGTTCATTGTTTTCACCACCAATACACCATATGTTCTATTTCGCCTCATTCGCCCGCTTTACGGCGTCCACGGTCAGCAGCGCCTGTTCAAACGATTCGTAAACGGCGTTGCCGACGACAACAGTATCCGCCCGGCGCGCCATCTCAGCCGCCTGCTCCGGTGCGGTGATGCCGCCGCCATAAAACAGCTGCGTCTCGCCGAGCGCCTGTTTCACTTTTTCCACCAAGGCGGGGTCGCCGTATATGCCGCTATATTCAACATAAAAGATCGGCAGCTTGTACAAATGTTGAGCGAGGCGAGCGTAGGCCACCACATCGTCTTCGCTCAGGCCGGCGTCGGCTTCGGTGAGCTTCGCCGCCTTGCATTCCGGATTTAAAATGCAATACCCCTCGGCAAAAATCTCATCCCAATTCATGATCTCGCCATATTGTTTCACCGCCTCATGATGGCGGCCCACCACCCAGTCGACATGGCGGCTGTTTAACACGATCGGAATGAAATACGCATCAAACCCCGGCGTCAAGGCCTCAAGATTTGTGACTTCAAGCGCGCATGGCACCGAAAAACGGCGGATGCGGGCCAATAAATCGAGCACACCATCGAGCGTCACCCCGTCCGTTCCGCCGACGATGACGGCATCCGTCCCCGACTCGCAAAGGCGCTCAAGGCGCTCATCATCGATCGGTTTGTTCGGATCGAGCTTAAACACATGGCGCCAGGCGCGAATCTCTTCCATGACAATACCCCTTCCACTCTGTTCTCCATTGTTTCATTATAACAAATCCGCAAAAAGAAAAGGAGTTCCTTTGCGAATGGAAGGAATCTCCTTGCCTGCTTAGTCTGTCACCGATTCATTCTCTTCTTGCGGTTGTTCCTCTTTAATGCGGTCAAGCGCCATGGCATAGGCATCGTTTCCATAGTTGAGGCAGCGTTTGACGCGCGAAATGGTCGCCGTGCTCGCTCCGGTTTCCGTTTCAATTTTATGGTACGTATACCCTTCCCGCAACATGCGGGCGACTTCCAGACGTTGGGCAAGCGCCTGAATTTCGTTGACGGTGCATAAATCATCGAAAAAACGGTAACACTCTTCCAAATCGCGCAGCGACAAGATGGCTTTAAACAGTTGATCAAGCTCTCTGCCGCGCAGCTTGTCGATTTGCATGTTTGTCTCCTCCTTGCTTTGGCGAAAAACGATTTGGTGGACTGTTGGCGCTCTCCTCTTTATGTTTATGGTTTGGAAAACCCGCCGGCGGCCGTTTTCGGGTCACCGCCATTGCACGATCGCCAGTTCCGGAACGATATTGATCCACGTTTTGCCTGGCACGAACCCGACCGGCGCCCCATCGCGGTATGGCAGCAGCCGGCCGTCGACATTTTTCCATTCAATCGGCTGGATGATGCCGTTTTGCAGCAAATAGCCTTGGCCGCCGGACGTGAGGTCAACGTCGCGCCGCCCATGGCTGTCGATCACTTGATGGCGGGCGGTGATGATCATCACGTTTTGCGCCACAACCGGGTCGCGCGTATCGTAATCGACCGTCTGCTCGCCGCCGCTGTATCGGTAATACCCATGCCGTTCCGGAGCATAGCGGTATTCCACTTGGGCGTACGAGCGGTGCGAATAGGCGATGTGGACCGTCCCTGCCTTTTCCCCGCTCGGTTTGTCCGCGCGAAACGGCAGCGGAGCGACATCGTCCGTCCAAGCATACCCGTTTTGTTCCGCCCCTTTTTCAATGTTGGCAAACGTAATGTACGAGTTGTGCGGCGCCTTGCGGAAGGAAACGCGCTTAAACAGCGTTCCGTCATAAAAGAGCCCGTTCAAATAATCGGTTTCCCCCTGCTCGAGCCGCGCTTTCGCTTCCGGGCTCCATCCATGGCAAACATAAATGGCATTGTAGCCCTCGCTCAAATCAATATAATAATCACGCGCACTCCGCACCGGTCCGACTCGTTCCGGCTGTTCGCTTTGGTAAAGCGCCAAAAAGCGGGTGATATCCCCCTCAGCGAGCACCTCATACACGATGTCCGCCTTGCTTAATCCCGACTGTGGACGCGCCTTCGGATGGTTGTTGACCATCACGCCGATGACCCGTTGATGAACGTTCCCTTTCGCCGGCAGCCCGGTCAGCGGGAACGTTTGTTTTTCCTCCGCCGGAGGCTTGGACGGCTGCTCCTGCCGAGGAGCCGGTTTGGCTGGTTCAGCCTGCTTCGGCTCGCTTTTGGTCGTGCAGCCCCCTAACAACAATACCGCGCAGCTGATGACGAACAGCCAATGTTTCAATGGACACACAACCCTTTCTTTTTTATTTTACCGCATTATCGAAGGAAAGAGTACCGTTTTGTGCATGACATCGTAAATGCCGCGCTGGGTGATGCGCACATACGGCAAATGGGTCGACTGCAAAAAGAAGAGCGAATACACAGGGTCTTCAAAGCGGTATCCCCTCTCCCGCAATAGACGGATGAACTCTTTTTCCTTGTCGATCAATGACTCCATCTCCAGCGCGGACATCATGCCGCCAAGCGGAAGCGGAAGCTCAAATACGATTTCGCCATTTTCGGCAAGCACCAAGCCGCCGCCGATTTCCTTCATCCGTCGGAAAGCGAGCAACATATCTTCCTTATGTTTGCCGATTAAAACCAAATCGCCCGTATTCGAGTACGAGCTCGCCAATCCGCCGAGCGCTGATGAAAAGCCTTTGAGCATCGTGTTGACGTGCCAGCGTCCATTCCGGTCAAGCAGCACCGGCAAGTCCGGACGAATCGAAGAATGGCGGAGCGTGACCGTATAACCGTGCCAAAGACGGGTTCGCACCTCTTTTCCCGTCATGGCCTCATGGTCGCCATCCACGCCAAACAGCGCCATTTTAACAAGCGTTTTTTCCGACGCTCCCGGAAAATGCCCTTCGATTTTGCGACGCCGCCGTTTCGCCTCTTGCATCCAATACAAAACGATGTCATCGCCGCTGACGAGTCTCGGCCATGATGTCAGCTCGCCGCCTTGGAGGACCGTTTCCTGGTCAAGCCATCGTTTGATCCGTACGTTGGACAATTGCTCATCCTCGCGCTCCAGCTCCGTTTGGCCATCAAACCGGCACCACCAATACATCGAAGTTGGAAGCGTATTCTTTTGTTGCAAAAACAAAAGCGCCTCGTCATCATTCAGATGCAAAAGAAAAAACAAGTTATCGTTCACTAGCGTCGTCGTCCCGCGCGCCGCTGCATAACGGGCAAAGGAATGGGGATTATATAATTGAAATGGATGGACATGCGGCTCGATGTAGCCGGGAACGAGCACATACCCGCGGCAGTCGACGACTTCGCATGCCCCTTCGACCCGGTCGGGAAGACGCTCTCCGGCATACACGATGCGGTCACCATTAATCCATATATTCCCTTTTATCCATTCACGAAAATACGAGTGCAAATACGTCGCATTCACCAATACTTTCGTTGGTGATTATTTGCCTTCAATCACTGCTGCTTGTTCACGCAGTTCGCTGCCTTTCCAGCGCCTTTCCAGCGGTAACGTTGTTCGCCCATTGACACCCCGTCCCTTGTTTCCTAATCGTTCCATATAATCATTTTAACGTACGAAAGCGATTTTCACAATAAGATGAGGAGGGGCAAGCAAATGGCAAATATCGGCATTGTGAATGCGCTCATTCGCATTACGCTCGGTTTGACTGTCGTCGCGTGGGCGACCGCCCGCCTGGCCCGGCGGCCATGGTGCACGTCGTACTTGTTCGCCGCTTTGCTTGGGGCCATGAAAGTCGGTGAAGGGATTACCCGTTTTTGCCCGCTGACGGCCTTGTTTGACAACATGCAGCGCCAGCAGCTGCTTGAAGAACAAAAAGAAGCCGTTGTCAATCCAACGTAACGAACATCATGCGGTCAACTTGGAACAAGGTTGCATATGGCACCTGTTTCCTCTCGTGCTGGCGCGTGTTGCGCCGGCGGACGAAGATGCTGCGACCTCGTCTCGTCAAGTTCGGAGGCATCCACTTTGCGGGGAACTGGCTTCGTCCTTGTCGTCCATTTACTTGGAACTTGCGTCTTGAGCCGCCCGGACTTCTCAGGAAAGTTGGCTTCGACCCCGCCCGAATTGTTCCATTATCACGCCAAAAAGGTGTCCCAGATTCGGGACACCTTCCACCCAAAGGAGTGATTGACCATGTTGCTGGAATATATGATCGATATGTCGTTCGTATTGGCCGCGTTAATCGGGGGAATTATCGCTCTTTCATACGTGTATATGCGGCGGAGGCGCGTTCGATAGCGCGCCGGCCGATGTCGCGGCGGTAAAACAGCCCGTCGCTTTCGATTCGCGTCAACTGTTCATACACTTTTTCCTTCGCCTCAACGAGTGTACTCCCTTTCGCTGCTGCCAGAAGAACGCGGCCGCCGTTCGTGTACAGTGCACCGTCTTCTTGCTTCGTCCCGGCATGGAATAGCAGCACATCGGAATCAAGCCGATCCACCCCCCGAATGGCCGCTCCGCGCTCATAGGCGCCCGGGTAGCCTTTGGCAGCCAGCACGACACCGAGCACCGCTTCGTCCGTCCACTCAAGCGCCAACTCTTTTCCTTCCATCACCGCGAGGATCGCTTCAACCAAATCGGTTTTCAGCCGCGGCAGCACGACTTGCGCCTCGGGATCGCCAAAACGGGCGTTGAATTCGATCACTTTCGGCCCGGCTGCCGTTTCGATCAGCCCAGCATACAGCACGCCGGTAAACGGCCGGCCTTCAGCCACTAACGCTTTGGCGGCCGGGCGCAAAATCGTTTCCAGCGCTGTTTCCACCGTCTCCGCTGAGATTTGCGGCACTGGCGAATACGCTCCCATCCCACCGGTGTTCGGACCTTCATCCCCGTCATACGCCCGCTTATGGTCTTGGGCGATGGCAAGTGGATACACTTTCTCGCCGTTGACGAACGCCATAAACGAAAATTCTTCGCCTTCCAAATACTCCTCGATCACGACTTGGCAGCCGGCTGTGCCAAACTGGCCATCGACAAGCGCTGCCTTCGCGGCGGCCAGCGCTTCTTCCACCGTTTGGGCGACGGTCACGCCTTTTCCGGCAGCCAATCCGTCCGCTTTCACGACGATCGGCGCGCCTTTTTGTTCAATGTACGCTTTCGCCTCTTCATACGACGCAAAGGTCGCATGGTCCGCCGTTGGGATGCCGTATTTCTTCATCAGCTCCTTCGCAAACGCCTTGCTTCCTTCGATGAGTGCTGCCGCTTGAGTTGGGCCGAAAACGCGAAGCCCCTCGGCCATAAAACGGTCAACAATGCCGGAAGCAAGCGGCGCTTCTGGCCCGACGATCGTCAAATCGATTGCGCGTTGCTTGGCAAACTGCACAAGCGCGTCGATATCGAGCTCATCAATGTCGACGAGCTCCGCCACTTCCCCGATGCCCGGGTTGCCTGGCGCCGCGTACAGCTTGTCCACAAGCGGGCTTTGCGCCGTTTTCCAGGCGATGGCATGCTCGCGCCCGCCGCGTCCGACTACCAGAACGTTCATTGTCTTCCTCTCCTTTTTGCCGCCGTTTAATGTTTGAAATGGCGCACACCGGTAAACACCATGGCCATGCCGTACTCATCCGCTTTGCGAATCGAGTCGGCGTCGCGAATCGAGCCGCCCGGCTGAATGATCGCGGTAATGCCGGCTTTTGCTGCTGCTTCAACCGTGTCGTCCATCGGGAAGAACGCATCGGACGCCAAAACAGCGCCAACCGCCTGTTCTCCGGCTTGTTCAATGGCAATGTTGGCCGCGCCGACTCGATTCATTTGCCCGGCGCCCACGCCGACCGTCATCCCATTTTTGGCGAGTACAATCGCATTCGATTTCACATGTTTGACAACCTTCCAAGCAAATCGAAGCTGTTCGCGCTCTGCCTCGGTCGGCTCGCGTTTCGTGACGATGTTCCATTCGGCGTCTTCAAGCGTATACTTATCGGCCTCTTGCACAAGCAAGCCGCCATTGACGGAAACGAGCGTTTTTTCCTTAACGTCCGGCGCGGCAAAATCAAGCGTCAACAAGCGGATGTTTTTCTTTTTCGTCAAAATGGCGAGCGCCTCGTCGCTGAACGATGGGGCGATGACGATTTCTAAAAAGATGTCGTGCATCCGTTCGGCTGTTTCTTTGTCCACTTCCCGGTTGACGGCGACAATGCCGCCGAAAATCGAGACCGGATCGGCCTCGTACGCTTTCGTAAATGCCTCAAGAAGCGTGGCACCGACCCCGACGCCGCACGGGTTCATATGTTTGATCGCCGCTGCGGCTGGCTCTTGAAATTCGCGAATGAGGTTGATGGCCGCATTGGCGTCGTTGATGTTGTTGTACGACAGCTCTTTTCCGTGCAGCTGTGCCGCTTTGGCAATCGAGAACGCCGCGCCGAGCGGTTTGGCGTAAAACGCCGCCGATTGATGCGGATTTTCGCCATAGCGCAACGACTGTTTTTTCGTGTAGGTGACGGTGAGCGTTTCCGGATACTCTTCGCCGGCAAGACCAGTCAAATATTCGGCGATCATCGCATCATACGCCGCCGTATGGCGGAACGCTTTCGCCGCCAGCTGCTGCCGCGTCTTTGCTTGGATCGAACCGGTTGTTTTCAGCTCTTCGATCACCATTGGATAGTCGGCCGGGTCAACGACAATCGCGACATCGGCATAGTTTTTCGCCGCCGCCCGCACCATCGTCGGGCCGCCGATATCGATGTTTTCAATCGCCTCGGCCAGCGTCACGTCCGGTTTGGCGATCGTTTGCTGGAACGGGTACAAGTTGACGACGACCAAATCGATCGGGCGGATGCCGTGCTCTTTAAGCGCCGCTTGGTGGCGCTCATCGCTGCGCACCGCCAAAATGCCGCCATGGATGGCTGGATGCAGCGTTTTGACGCGCCCGTCCAAAATTTCCGGAAACCCGGTGACATCGGAGATCGAAATGACCGGAACGCCGGCCTCTTCAAGCGCCCGTTTCGTCCCGCCGGTCGAAATGATGTCGACGCCAAGTTCCGCCAACTGCTTTGCAAACGGAATGATCCCTTCTTTATTGGACACGCTGATCAATGCTCGTTTCACTGCCATCATTCTCGATCCTTTCTTCCTGTTGTTCCTTCTCCCCTAGCAGCATGCGCAACACCGCTGGATACAGCTCATGTTCAACTTGATGGATGCGCGCCTCAAGCGCCTCGATCGGCTCACCGGGCACGATCGGGACGGCGCACTGGGCGATGACCGGCCCGGTGTCCATCCCTTCATCAACATAATGGACGGTGACGCCTGTTTCCAAAACGCCCGCCCGGTACGCCTGGCCGATCGCATCTTTGCCTGGAAACGCCGGCAGCAGCGATGGATGAATGTTGACGATTTTCCCTTCATAGACGGAAAGCAACGTCGGCCCGATCAAACGCATATAGCCGGCGAGCGCAATCCAGTCGATGCGCCGCTCCTTCAGCTCGCGCAAAATTTCGCTTTCAAACGCCGCCTTCGATGGATACTCTTTCGGCGAAAACACGAACGCCGGCACGTTTTCGCGCGCCGCCCGTTCAATGACTTTCGCCCCCGGGCGGTCGCACACCAAAAGCGCTACTTCCGCGGGCACCTCACCGCGCTTGGCTGCGTCGACGATCGCTTGAAAGTTCGTGCCGCTCCCGGACGCAAAGATCGCCAACCGTTTCATGCGCCGTTCCCTCCGGCAAACGACACGCCTTCCCCTTCGACGACTTCGCCGATAATGTATGCGGCCTCCCCTTGCTGGGCCAGCGCATCGACAACCGAGTCCGCCGCCTCCGGGCTGACCGCCATCACAAGGCCGATGCCCATATTAAAGACGGAAAACATCTCTTCTTCCTCAAGCCCGCCGTTTTGGCGCAACAAATCAAAAATCGGCAGCCCCGGCCATGAGCCGCGCTCAATGCGCGCACCCAGCCCGGAAGGCAGCATGCGCGGAATGTTTTCGATAAATCCGCCGCCGGTAATATGAGCCATCCCTTTGATCGTAAACGTCTGCAGCAAAGAACGCAACGGTTTCGCATAAATGCGTGTCGGCTTCAATAACTCCTCGCCGAGCGGAACCGCAAGCGGCTCGTAAATGCGGTCAACGTCCAACTTCGCTTGGTCAAACACGATGCGGCGCACGAGCGAGTAGCCGTTGCTGTGGAGACCGCTTGAAGGCAGTCCGATCAGCACATCGCTCGCTTGAATCGTTTGCCCGGTCACCAATCGTTCTTTTTCCGCAATGCCGACCGCAAACCCTGCCAAATCATACTCATTTTCCTCATACATTCCCGGCATTTCCGCCGTTTCCCCGCCGATCAAGGCGCAGCCGGCTTCGACGCAGCCGTCGGCCACCCCTTTGACGATGGCGGCGATTTTCTCCGGCACCGCCTTGCCGCAGGCGATATAGTCAAGGAAAAAGAGCGGTTCCGCTCCTTGGACAAGAATATCGTTGACACACATCGCGACGCAGTCGATGCCGATTGTATCATGTCGGTCAAGCAAAAACGCCACTTTCAGCTTCGTGCCGACGCCATCCGTGCCGGAGACAAGCACCGGCTGGCGATAGCCAAGCGCCGATATATCGAACAAACCGCCAAAGCCGCCGATCCCGCCCAGCACTTCCGGGCGCATCGTTTTTTGTACGTGCTGTTTCATGAGAGCGACCGCTTGGTAACCCGCCTCAATGTCAACCCCTGCTTCTTTATATGCGTTTGCCACATTCCATCCTCCCTTTGGCCGCCATGCAGCCAACTTCACACCGAATCGCGTTCTCCATCGCGATGTTATTTCACCGTCAAGCACGGTCGGACAGCCCGGCCGATGCGGGTTGGGTATTGGCCAGTGAAACATGCCAAACATTGCCCGCGCTCTGGCGAGACGTCCAGGCGCCCGATCGCCTCAAGCATCCCTTCCTGGCTGAGAAACGCCAGTGAATCCGCACCGATCAAGCGGCGAATCTCTTCGACCGAATGTTTCGCCGCGATCAATTCTTCCCTTGATGACGTATCAATGCCGTAAAAACAAGGATGGGTGATCGGCGGGGCGCTGATGCGCACATGCACTTCCACGGCCCCCGCTTCACGGAGCATCGTGACGATGCGCCGGCTTGTCGTCCCGCGCACGATCGAATCGTCGACCATCACGACCCGCTTGCCGGCTACAACCCCGCGCACCGGTGACAGCTTCATTTTCACGCCTTGCTCACGAAGCGCTTGTGACGGCTGGATGAACGTCCGGCCGACGTAACGGTTTTTGATGAGCCCTAATTCATAGGGGATGCCGCTCGCTTCCGCATAGCCGATGGCGACCGAAATGCTCGAGTCCGGCACGCCGGTGACGATGTCGGCCTCTGCCGGCGCCTCAAGCGCCAGCCGTTTCCCTAAGTTTTTGCGGGCCGTATGGACGTTGATGCCGTCGACATGGCTGTCCGGGCGGGCGAAGTAAATGTATTCCATGCTGCAAATCGACCGCGGCTGCCTAGGAGCAAACCGTTCCGAACGCACCCCTTCATGACTGATGATGAGCAATTCCCCAGGCGCCACTTCCCGCTCGTATGTGGCGCCGATGACGTCGAACGCGCACGTTTCCGATGCCACGACATACGCCGAGCCGAGCCGGCCGAGCGACAGCGGCCGGAAGCCGTGCGGGTCAAGCGCCACATAGAGCGCTTCTTCCGTCAGCAGCAAAAACGCAAACGCCCCTTCGATCTGGCTGAGCGCCTCTTTCATTTGCCCGACAAACGTCGGCGCTTGGCTGCGGCGGATGAGATGGGCGAACACTTCCGTATCCGATGTCGTCTGAAAAATGCTTCCTTGTCCTTCAAGCGCGAGCTTCAACTCGATGGCGTTCGTCAAGTTGCCGTTATGGGCGAGCGCCATCGATCCGGTTTGCGAGCGGAACAAGAGCGGCTGCACGTTTTCATAGCCGCCCCCGCCCGCCGTCGAATAGCGGACATGACCGATGGCCGCCGCCCCTTTGAGTGCATCGAGCGTGCCGCTTTGAAACACGTCCGTCACCAGCCCCAGCCCTTTATGACCGGATAAGCCCCCGTTATGCGCCGCCACGATGCCGGCCCCTTCCTGCCCACGGTGTTGCAGGCTGTGAAGCCCGTAATATGTGAGCCGGGCGGCGTCTTCATGCCCCCAAATGCCGAAAATGCCGCACTCCTCGTTCAATCCTTTGATTTCAGCAAGCATGGAATAGCCCCTTTCCAGACGTTTCGCATCTCGTCAACCGAAAGGCGGATGACCGTTTCCCCCTGTTCCCCGTTCACTGTCAAGATGCCGTCGCCTGTCACTTCGCCGATTCGCTTCGCTTCCACGAGCTGTTCAAACGCTTCTTGATGTTCTTTTTTCACTGAAACAACAAAGCGCGATTGCGTTTCGCCGAACAGTTCACTGACGAGGTCGCCGCCGACCGTCACCTTGGCGCCAAGCCCCGAGGCACCCATGACACACTCAGCAAGCGCAACGGCTAATCCTCCTTCGGCAATATCATGCGCTGACGCCACCACCCCCGCGCGGATCGCCGCCAGCAGCTGGCGCTGGCGTCTTGCCTCCACCTCTAAGTCAATCTCCGGTGCTTTTCCGAAAATGCGGCCTTCCAGCCATTTTTGCAGCTCGCTGCCGCCAAACTCCGGCTTCGCCTCGCCGATCACGTAAATGAGGTCGCCCACTTGCTTAAATAGCTGGGTGGTAATATGCGAAAGGTCCTCAATGAGCCCGACCATGCCGACGACCGGTGTCGGGTAGACGGCCACACCGTTCGTTTCATTGTACAGCGAGACGTTGCCGCTCACGACCGGCGTCCCGAGCGCCCGGCACGCCTCGCTCATCCCGTCGACCGCTTTTTCGAGCTGCCAGAAAATCTCCGGCTTTTCCGGGCTGCCAAAGTTAAGGCAGTCCGTAATCGCGAGCGGCTTCGCCCCCGAACAAACGACGTTGCGCGCCGCCTCGGCGACGGCGATTTTCCCGCCCACTTCCGGATCCAAGTACAAGTAGCGCGAATTGCAATCCGTGGAGAGCGCAAGCGCCTTGTTCGTGCCGCGGATGCGCACGACGGCCGCGTCCGATCCGGGGGCGACGACCGTATTCGTCCGCACCATATAGTCGTACTGGTCATACACCCATTCTTTGCTCGCAATCGTCGGCTGGGCGAGGAGCCCGAGCAATGTTTGGTTGTAGTCTTCGATGTGCGGAATATACGGCGGCATCGCTTGAAATTCGCGGTAGTAAACCGGCTCTTTCGACGGCTTATGGTAAACCGGCGCGTCTTTCGCCAGCGCGTCCACCGGAATTTCCGCCACCACCTCGCCACGGAACCAGAGACGAAGCATTTTGTCATCGGTCACTTTGCCGATTGCTTTGGCCTCTAGGCCGTATTTGGCAAAAATCGCAGCGATTTCGTCTTCCCGCCCTTGCTTGACGACAAGCAGCATCCGCTCCTGCGATTCAGACAGCATCATTTCATACGGCGTCATGCCGGTCTCGCGCTGCGGGACGAGATCCAAATTCATTTCAATGCCAAATCCGCCTTTGCTTGCCATTTCAGCGGATGAACTCGTGAGCCCTGCCGCCCCCATATCTTGAATGCCGACTAACGCATCCGACTTGACTGCTTCCAAACACGCCTCCAGCAGCAGTTTTTCCATAAACGGATCGCCGACTTGCACGGCCGGGCGCTTTGCTTCCGACTGTTCGCTCAACTCTTCCGATGCAAACGTCGCCCCGTGGATGCCGTCGCGGCCCGTTTTCGCCCCGACGTACATGACCGTGTTGCCGACTCCCGTCGCAATGCCGCGCTGAATATCCTCATGGCAGATGATCCCGACGCACATGGCGTTGACAAGCGGATTCCCTTCATACGACGGATCAAACTGCACTTCACCGCCGACCGTCGGGATGCCGACGCAGTTGCCGTACCCGGCAATGCCGGCGACGACCTGCTCGAACAAATATTTAACGCGCGGCGACGTCAGTTCGCCAAACCGAAGTGAATTGAGCAGCGCGATCGGCCGCGCCCCCATCGAAAAGACGTCGCGGATGATGCCGCCGACCCCGGTCGCCGCCCCTTGATACGGCTCGATCGCCGACGGGTGATTGTGGCTTTCGATTTTAAACGCCACCGCCAACCCGTCGCCGATGTCGACGATCCCGGCGCCTTCGCCCGGCCCCTGCAGCACGTGCGGGCCGTCGGTCGGGAATTTTTTCAGCACCGGCTTCGAGTTTTTATAGCTGCAGTGCTCCGACCACATTACCGAAAAAATGCCGGTTTCCGTGTAGTTCGGCAGCCTTCCTAAAATCGCCTCAATGCGCGCAAATTCGTCATCCGTCAATCCCATCTCGCGGTACAATTGTTGTTCTTTGATCATCGCCGCGCTCGGCTCAAGCAGTAACGACATGCGTCTCCCTCCAATAGTTGACGATCGATCGAAATAGTTTCAGCCCGTCCGCGCTGCCGAGCAAGGCGTCGACCGCCCGCTCCGGATGCGGCATCATGCCAAGCACATTGCCCCGCTCATTGACGATACCGGCAATATCCATGAGGCTGCCGTTCGGGTTTTCCCCATGGTAGCGGAACACGATTTGCTTGTTTTCCACTAAGCGCTCGAGCGTCTGTTCATCGCAATAATAATTCCCTTCACCATGGGCGATCGGAATCGTAATGACTTCCCCTTTTTCGTAGGCGGATGTAAACATCGTCCCATTGTTTTCCACCACAAGCTGCACCGGCCGGCAGATGAACTTCAACCCTTGATTGCGGCGCATCGCCCCAGGAAGCAAGCCGGCTTCAAGCAAAATTTGAAACCCGTTGCACACCCCAAGCACCGGTTTTCCGGCATCAGCCGCCTGTTTGACGCTAGCCATTACTTTCGAAAAGCGGGCGATCGCTCCGGAACGCAAGTAATCGCCGTACGAAAATCCGCCCGGAAGCAAAACGGCGTCAAACCGGTCCAAGTTGTCCTCATCATGCCAGACGTACTCGACTTCCTCGCCAAGCTCATCGGCGATCGCATGATACATGTCGACGTCGCAATTCGATCCCGGAAATACAACGACGGCAAACTTCATCGGGCGACGGCCTCCTCAATTTCATAGCGGTAATCTTCAATCACCGGATTGGCAAGCAGCTTTTCGCACATCTCGCGAACGAGCTCGTTGATGTCGCGGTCGCTCTCTTCCATCACAAGCTCCATGAACTTCCCGATTCGTACATCTTTCACTTCCGTATATGACAAGCTGTGCAGCGCCCCTTTCACCGCGGTCCCTTGCGGATCCAACACACTCTCTCGCAACGTGACATACACTTTTACTTTGTACATGCCGATTCTCCCCCTAACCGTTGTAAAATGACTTCGTATGCGTCCGTCAAACTGCCCAAGTCGCGGCGGAACACGTCTTTGTCGAGCTTTTCGTTCGTCTTTGCGTCCCATAACCGGCACGTGTCCGGTGAAATCTCATCCGCCAAGAGAATGGCTCCGTCTGCTGTACGGCCGAACTCAAGCTTAAAATCAATCAACCGCACGTTCCGCTCGGCAAAATGGAGGCGCAGCACGTCATTCACCGCCAGCGCGGCCTGCTTCAGCGCGGCGACTTCCTCGCGGCTGGCGAGTTTTAAAATGAAGATATGATCTTCCAACAACAACGGGTCGCCAAGGTCGTCGTTTTTGTAATAAAACTCAACAAGCGGCGCCTCAAGCGGCGTCCCTTCCTCTAGACCGATCCGCTTGGCTAAACTTCCCGCTACCACATTGCGGACAACGACTTCAAGCGGGATGATCGTCACGCGCCGGACCAATTGTTCCGTTGGCGACAGCTTTTCAATAAAATGATTGGCAATGCCTGCTTCGCGCAGCTTCAAAAACAACAAGCTGGAAATCTCGTTATTGAGCCGCCCTTTGCCGGCGATCGTCGCCTTTTTTTCGCCGTTAAACGCCGTTGCGCTGTCTTTGTACTCGACCCAAAGCACATCTGGCTCGTCAGTCGCGTAAATTTTTTTCGCTTTCCCTTCATATAACAGCTGTTGTTTCGTCGGCACGATCAACGCCTCCATTTGTCCAGAAGATTGAAAATCTTTTGTATAGCCGGCCGGCTTCGACCAGCCGGCAGCCGCTCACTCCAACCCTAAGCGGGCAAAAATCGTATCGACATGTTTCAAGTGATGGCGATAATCAAAACAATCATCGAGCTCCTCTTTCGTCAGCCGGCTCATGATCCGCTCATCCGCTTCAAGAAGCGAGCGGAACGGCACTTGTCTCTCCCACGCTTCCATCGCTTTCGGCTGCACCAAATCGTACGCCTCCTCGCGCGTCATCCCCTTGTCGATCAAAGCAAGCAAGACTCGCTGTGAATAAATGAGCCCGAACGTGCGCTCCATATTTTTTTTCATGTTTTCCGGGTACACAAGCAAATGTTTCACGATATTCGCGAATCGGTTCAACATATAATTCAACGCAATCGTCGCATCCGGCAAAATGATGCGCTCGGCCGACGAATGGGAAATGTCGCGTTCATGCCAAAGCGGCACGTTTTCGTACGCTGTCACCATATAGCCGCGAATGACGCGCGCCATGCCGGTCATGTTTTCCGAACCGATCGGATTGCGCTTATGCGGCATCGCTGATGAGCCTTTTTGTCCTTTGGCAAAAAACTCTTCGACTTCGCGGACTTCGCTTTTTTGCAAGCCGCGAATCTCGACGGCAAATTTTTCAATCGATGTCGCAATTAAGGCCAATGTCGCCATATAGTAAGCGTGGCGGTCGCGCTGCAGCGTCTGCGTCGAAATCGGCGCTGGCGTCAAGCCGAGTTTTTCACACACATACTGCTCCACAAACGGATCCACGTTGGCGTACGTGCCGACTGCGCCGGAAATTTTCCCTACTTCCACCATCTTGGCAGCTTGTTCAAACCGCTCCAAATTTCGCACCATCTCGGCATACCAAAGCGCCAGCTTCAGCCCGAACGTCGTCGGTTCGGCATGAACGCCGTGCGTGCGCCCCATCATGACCGTGTATTTATGTTCGCGCGCTTTCTCTTTCAGCACTTGAATGAAGTTTTCCAAATCACGCCGCAAAATCGCGTTCGCCTGCTTTAACAAGTAGCCGAGCGCCGTATCGACGACATCGGTCGACGTGAGACCATAATGCACCCATTTTCGTTCTTCCCCAAGCGTCTCAGAAACGGCGCGGGTGAAGGCGACGACATCGTGGCGCGTTTCTTCTTCGATTTCCTTAATGCGGTTGACGTCAAACGACGCGTTTTCACGCAGGCGGCGGACATCTTCTTTTGGGATGACGCCAAGCTCGGCCCACGCCTCGCACGCGAGCAGTTCCACCTCAAGCCATGCCTTAAAGCGGTTTTCCTCGGTCCAAATCGCTCCCATTTCCGGTCTTGTGTAACGTTCAATCATCCTCGTTCCAGCCTCCGATCATGCCAAATTTGCCACGATTCGATTCTCGCCAACGCCGCCTCGACATCGTCTGCCAGCACCGTCACATGCCCCATTTTCCGCTTCGGCTTCGCTTCGTGTTTGCCGTACAGATGGACGTAGGTCCCCCCGTCGAACGCACCGATATGCCGAATGACCGGCTCGACGTGCTCGCCTAAAATATTGACCATCACCGCCGGCTTCAACAATTCGGTCGATCCGAGCGGCCAGTTGCAGACGGCGCGGATGTGCTGGGCAAACTGCGACGTCGCGCATGCATTGATTGTATAATGTCCGGAGTTGTGCGGTCTAGGGGCCAGCTCATTAATATAAATATCCCCGTCCGCCGTCAAAAACATTTCCACCGCCAGCGTCCCAACGAGCGAAAACGATGCGGCCAACACTTCCGCGTAGCGAATGGCCCGCTCTTGCACGCTTTCCGGAATTCGAGCCGGAACGATCGTTTGATGCAAAATGTTCTCGATATGAATATTTTCCGCCACTGGAAAAACAGCCGTCTCACCATCGAGGTTGCGGGCGACAATGACCGACATTTCCTTCACAAACGGCACCCAGCCTTCCAAAATGCATGGGCCAAGCCCAAGCAAATCAGCCGCTTTGGCTAGATCGCCTTCGCCGCGCAGCACATATTGTCCTTTGCCGTCGTAGCCGCCGCGCCGCGTTTTCAAGACGCACGGAAAGCCGGTCATGGCAACGGCCTGTTCCAACTCATCCCATCCGTCCACTTCCCTATACGGCGCCACCGGCAACCCGGCTTCGACAATCGCCGCTTTCTCCAGCGCCCGGTCTTGCGTCACCGCAAGCAGTCGGCTTCCTTGCGGGACATAGGCGTTTGCCTCCAGCCACTCAAGCGCTCGCGCATCGATATTTTCAAATTCGTACGTAATGACATCGCTCACGCGGGCCAGTTCAGCGATGGCGTCCAAATCATGATAAGGCGCCGTAATCTCCACATCGGCCACTTGCCCGCACGGGGAATCAGGCGTCGGATCCAGCACGGCGATGCGAAACCCCATCTCACGCGCCGCCAAAGCCATCATCCGCCCGAGCTGCCCCCCGCCGATGATGCCGATCGTCTGCCCAGGAACGATCCGTTGCTTAGTCAAATTGATCACTGCTTTCTACGATTTGTTTGCGAATCGCTTCCCGCCGCGCTTTGAGCGCCTCCATATAGCGTGGCTCAAGCAGTCCAAGAATCGATGCGGCGAGCAGTCCGGCGTTGGTCGCCCCCGCCTTGCCGATCGCCACCGTCGCCACCGGCACCCCGCCTGGCATTTGCACAATCGACAATAACGAATCCAGTCCATTCAATGCTTTTGACTGCACGGGCACCCCAATCACCGGCAGCGTCGTTTTCGCCGCGATCATCCCCGGCAAGTGAGCCGCACCGCCGGCCCCAGCAATAATGACTTTAATGCCCCTCTCCTCCGCCGTTTCTGCATACCGAAACATCTCATCCGGCGTCCGATGCGCCGACACGACTTTTTTCTCAAACGGAATCCCCAATTCCTCAAGAACAGCGCAAGCATGCCGCATCGTTTCCCAATCCGAATGGCTTCCCATCACAACCCCGACGATCGGGCTCATACGTTCCACCCCTTTAATGCAAAACAATAAAGCCCAGAACATACATTCCCTCTTATAAGCGAGGGAAAGCATCGTTCTGGGCTTTGACAGTTGCTGATCGAAAAAAAGCCAAAACCGATCCTTTCCCTCATAGTCCAATCATTTACGGTGATTGGGTAGAGACTTTTGGGCCATATTCCCAAAATTATATGAGGGACATTGCGATACACTATGAAGCTACTTTTATATTAACAAGTTTTGAAACAAAGTGTCAAGGCAAAATCGAACATTTAATATTTTTGAAAAGGAAATGTTCGTATTTTATCAATCACCAAACAGACGGGGCGGCATATGATGAAGGAGCAGAGGAGGGAAACGCCATGGCTGATCAAAACCCGTTCACACCGTTTTCCGATTGGACAAAGCATTGGGAGCAGTTTTTCCAAACCGATTTTTGGGGGAGCATTCAGCCGTTGCTGCCGTCGGCAAACAAACCATCATCCGGCATGAACCTATACAAGAAAGACAACGAACTGCTCATCGTCATTAGCCTTCCCGGACTGGAAAAAATCGAGGACGCGGAAGTGTATGTATCATACAAAACGCTGGAAGTGAAGGCGACAGTCAATCTCAACTTTAAAGGGTTTGAATTAGTAGAAGAAGGCATTTTCCAAGGCCGGTTTGAAAAAACCGTTCCACTGCCATTCCCGGTCAAAGAGGACCGCATTGAAGCGACATACCATCACGGCCTGCTCTTCATTCACTTGCATCGCCTCATTCCCGAAGAACCCAAAAAGAAAATTATGATTAAAAAAGGGGAATGATCGTCCCAATAGGCAGCAGACCGTCAACCGCCGCATATAAAAAAAGAGGGTGTCCCATGGCGTGCAGGACACCCTTTCGCGAGTTTCCGTTTCCTGTCGCTTTTATGAAAAAGGGGGTCTAGGAAACGATGATCACGCTTTACATTTTGGGGGAGAGGATTAAAAATGGCGTCATTCAAAATGACTCATTTGAAATAGGCAAAAAAATGAGAGAACCAAACAGCTCCCTCATTTTTGCCTGCCTAGCAGCGACCTACTCTTGCAGGGGCGCTGGCCCCAACTACCATCGGCGCTGGAGGGCTTAACTTCCGTGTTCGGGATGGGAACGGGTGTTTCCCCTCCGCTATCACCACTAGGCAAGCGATTCAGTTTCGACATCATTTATTATACTTAAAAAATAAATGTTGTCAAGAAGGAAAGTCATTCCTTCAAAACTAGATAACCGTCGGAAGAAGCCGRGGCGAACCGCTCGCCTCCGCTTTTCTTGGTTAAGCCCTCGATCGATTAGTATCCGTCAGCTCCACGTGTCGCCACGCTTCCACCTCGGACCTATCGACCTCGTCATCTTCGAGGGATCTTACCCGCCTGACGCGGTGGGAAATCTCATCTTGAGGGGGGCTTCACGCTTAGATGCTTTCAGCGCTTATCCCGTCCGCACATAGCTACCCAGCGGTGCCCCTGGCGGGACAACTGGTACACCAGCGGTGCGTCCATCCCGGTCCTCTCGTACTAAGGACAGCTCCTCTCAAATTTCCTGCGCCCGCGACGGATAGGGACCGAACTGTCTCACGACGTTCTGAACCCAGCTCGCGTACCGCTTTAATGGGCGAACAGCCCAACCCTTGGGACCGACTACAGCCCCAGGATGCGATGAGCCGACATCGAGGTGCCAAACCTCCCCGTCGATGTGGACTCTTGGGGGAGATCAGCCTGTTATCCCCGGGGTAGCTTTTATCCGTTGAGCGATGGCCCTTCCATGCGGAACCACCGGATCACTAAGCCCGACTTTCGTCCCTGCTCGACCTGTCCGTCTCGCAGT
>NZ_LLKS01000006.1:0-19896 GCF_001414205.1 Geobacillus sp. Sah69
CCGCACGCCATCGTCACTCGCCGGTTCATTCTACAAAAGGCACGCCATCACGCATGAACGCGCTCTGACTACTTGTAGGCACACGGTTTCAGGTTCTCTTTCACTCCCCTTCCGGGGTGCTTTTCACCTTTCCCTCACGGTACTGGTGCACTATCGGTCACTAGGGAGTATTTAGCCTTGGGAGATGGTCCTCCCTGCTTCCGACGGGATTTCCCGTGTCCCGCCGTACTCAGGATCCGCTCGGGAGGGAACGAAGTTTCGACTACAGGGCTGTCACCTTCTCTGGCCGGCCGTTCCAGACCGGTTCGTCTACCCCGTTCCTTTCTCACTCCCACAATGAGCGGTCCTACAACCCCAAGAGGCACGCCTCTTGGTTTGGGCTGTTCCCGTTTCGCTCGCCGCTACTCAGGGAATCGCGTTTGCTTTCTTCTCCTCCGGGTACTAAGATGTTTCAGTTCCCCGGGTGTGCCCTCCATGCCCTATGGATTCAGGCATGGATACTGCCCCATTACGGACAGTGGGTTCCCCCATTCGGACATCTCCGGATCAACGCTTGCTTACAGCTCCCCGGAGCGTTTCGGCGTTTGCCCCGTCCTTCATCGGCTCCTAGTGCCAAGGCATCCACCGTGCGCCCTTTCTAGCTTAACCTACAGCGCTCTCGGCTTCTTCCTTATTGTCTAGCGTCGGCTCGCCGCCGCTCGGGGTCAAATAACCTTCGCCTTCCGGGTGCAAGCACCCTTGCGGGCGAAGAACATTTGCCCATCGCGGCGAAACACTCGCCTCCGCTTTTCCGGTTATCTAGTTTTCAAGGAACAAGCAACTGCTTTTAGTCTTTGAGTCGTTTTTTGACTTCTTGACAGAGGAATCTGGATTTTCCAAATTCACTCTCAAATGCTTTATTAATATATCATTTTTTTGTGATGGATGTCAAGCCTTTCATTCAAACTCCCGAGAATACCATCACAAAAATCACAAGACTTTTCATAACAAACATTTTTCATAGTAACAATAAATGTTTTTGTTTGTCAAGATGCTATTTTTCTCTAAGTCTTTTAGATCGCTCCGTATCTATTGAAGCGACGGTTAGTATAATACTACTAAATTATGCTCAAGTCAACTATTATAGCCGAGTTAATTTTATCCAAATCTTAAGCGGTGTTAGCGACAAGTATATGTTTTTTGAAGAAGCAAGTCTTCAGCTTCCTTATATATCAGTGGTCTAATCTGCCTTGCAGATAAGTTGGTTGTCCGTTCTTACATGAATCATTTCTTGCCATAGACATCGCCGTCTGCGTATAATAGAAAGCAAAGACAACATAAAATAAAAACAGGGACATTGGCGGCCACCAATGCCCTGTCCATACACAGCCGCTGCAAGAAGCGCAGTGGCCCAAGCCTCGGGCATCGTAACCTACCCTCGCCTCGGCCTAGCAGGGTGGGTTACTTTTTGTCTTTGGATACGGCAATCACCGCGACGATGAGTGACGCAAACGCAATCATGAGCGTCAGCGCATCGGCGATCGTCATCATCAGCACCACCCCCTTTCGTTCAGGGAGTGGCCACTGCCCACCCTGCTGTTCCAAGGAGGAAAAAAGGTGGAACAAGCAAGGCAAACCCGCATTCATGGGCTGTTGTTGCTGATCGTTGCTGCTGTATTCGTTTGGTCGGCCATTCACCCAGCCAGCTACGCAATGGGATATGGTATGCACATTGATTGGGACACTGATTGCCCTATGGCTACTCTCGAGGTGGCACGACCGGCAGCTTGCGCGGTTGAATGAGCGCTAAATCAAGAAAACAGCGGTTCCCCCTTTCAAAAGGGAGCCGCTGTTTTTATTTCACCTTGTACAAGTAAATCGCCCACGCCGACTCATCGGACGTGAATACACGGTCCAACACGAGTCCATTTTCCGCCGCGTTATCGATCGGAACCGCCGAGAAAATATAGCGGCCGCCCATTTTTTTCAACTGTTCTGTATTCAGCTGCAAGTTCTTCAGCCGCTTTTTCGACTGTTTTGTGAACATGTACCGTTTCCCAAGTTCCGCTGTAAAAATATAGCATCGCCCGCCCCATTCGTCAAAATATGTGCGGATCGTTTTGCTTTTTTCCAGTTCACGTTCAATGATTTTGCGGAACTCGTATTTATATGACAGCGGATAAAAGTTGTTGTACGTATCGAGCGTATAAAACCCGTTGTATTGCGCGATGGCGGGGTGAATGCCGATGCTGACGACGCGGTAATCGGCTACGGGAAGCCCGATGTATTCTTTGATTTCTTGGAACTGTTTTTCCGCGTAAAATTGCTTCACCGTCGGCTCGTAGCGGAAGACGATTTCTTCGTTAATCAAAAACACGAAGATCACTTGAGCCGCTAGCAGCCGCTTCGCCCACCTTCTCCCGTTTTCGCTATATTGCCACATGATTTTCAACGCCAGCGCAAACTGCACATAAATGATCATCGGGCGCAAAAAATGAAAGCGGGCAAAGTTAAACGTGTCTAAAAAATGGAACCGCTCCGTAAGCGGCAGCCACCCTTTATAAAACCAAAAGGCATACCACGCCGACAGGGCGAAATTCAGTCCGAATAGGAAAAGAAATAACCGTTCTTGCTTCCACCGTTTTTTCACGAAAACGAGATGCAACGCCACCAACCAGCTTGGCAAAATAAAAAACGTATGCTCGGTCATGACATGATGGTGCCCGAGGAGAAAGTTTTTCCACGTCAAGCGGACGCAATGCCAAAACGTCAGGCGGGCATGGAAGTACTCATCCCGGCTTGTCGGCTCGTCTTCCCATAAAAACGAGTAGACAAGCCGGTACTCGACAAGCAAATACAACAGCGTCATGTAAGCGATGGAAGTCAAAAAGCGGATGTTCCACCCCTTACCGCGCAGCACATCAGCGAGCCAGAGAACACCCATGGCGGCAAGAAAGAAAAAGAACCCGAGCACAAAATTGGAATAAAACGGGAGAAGCGTAAGCGCGGCGTAATGCTTCCACTTCCCCTCGCCTTTTCGGATGCTCAAAAACGCCCAAAGCGCAAGCGGCATGCCGAGCGTGCTTAACATCCCCGACGGCCAAAACAGCGTCAGCGCAAATGCGAGCGCCACGCCGATGCGGACGGCCATCCAGCGTGGATCAGTTAAAAAATGCGTCTTTAACAGCAAATACATACCCAAAAACCCCACGACCCTTGTGATCGTTTGGCTGAGCGCATACGCAGTCATCGTCGGAAATAACGCGTGCAGCCAGACGATGCCGGTCAGCTCCGAGCCGAGGGCGTTTCTTGACAACTGGCCGTTAGCAATTTGCGGAATGTTCGCGTCAAGCGGCCCGGTGATTTTTCCGCTTTCGGAGAGCACCTTATACCAAGCGATATTGGAATCCAAATTATCGTGGACGCGAATATGGGCGTTCTCGCCAAGGAGAAAGAGCGGGGACACGTAAAGGGCGATGAGGCAAAGTGCCAAAAGGAAAAGCCATCGTTCTCTTTGTTCGGCCATCGGCATCACGCTCCCGCCATAGCTGTTCTTGGCCATGAAATCCCTATTGAATACGATGTGCAATAAGAAGAAAATTATTCCATTCTTACATGACTGTCCTCAATATTGTGATGCATTAAAACCATAGCCAAGTTGCACACGCTTTATTTTCCCCTTATCATGGTATACGTAAACGAATACATAGAAAGGGGAGCACACCATGCCGAAACAACTCCCTCCCGGCCAATTCGAAACGGAAAAATGGCCGATTTTGCATGAAGGCGATGTGTACGAATTCGATGAAGCGGCGTGGAATTTCCGATTGTTCGGCAATGTGAAAGAGGAAGTGACGCTGTCGTATCAGGAAGTGATGCGGCTGCCGAAGACGATTTCGACCGTGGATATGCACTGCGTGACGACGTGGTCGAAATTTGATACGACGTTTGAAGGCATCGCTTTCCGCGAGTTTTTGCGCTTCGTCGATCTCGATCCCGACGTGAAATATGTGAAAATTTACGGCTACTTAAACGGCGACCGGTTCGGCTATTCGGCAAACTTGCCGCTTGACGCGCTGATGGGCGACGATGCCTTGTTTGTTTATCGATGGAAAGACAAGCATCACGACTGGCAGGACATCTCGCCGAAGCACGGCTATCCGCTCCGGTTCATCCCGCCGGCGACATTTTATTTATGGAAAGGGGCGAAATGGGTGTCCGGCATCCGCTTTATGAAAGAAGATGAGCCGGGCTATTGGGAGGAGCGCGGCTATTCGATGACCGCCAATCCGTTTAAAGAAGAACGGTTTGCCGAGTGGGTGCCGCGGATTCGCTTTTGACAAACGCAAAAAAGCGAGGGAAAAACCCTCGCTTTTTGTTCCTCAAGCGGCTTGGCGAGATGCCGCCTGTTTGTCAAGCCAAGCACGAAGACGCCAAAAGAGAAGCTGAAATACGATGGCCACCATCGCTCCTTTGACGGCGTTAAACGGCAAAATCGCCGATACCACCAACGCCTTCGCTTCCGGTGCGCTCATCTGCGGAGCGCCGAGGAAAAGCGTATACGCCGGCAGAAAGACGTAGTAGTTGAGCACGCTCATGACGAGCGCCATCGTCACTGTTCCCGCCGCCAACCCCAGCAGCAAGCCTTTTTTCGATGCGGCTTTCCGATAAATATAGGAAACCGGCAAAAGGAACGCCACCCCGGCAGTGAAGTTGGCGATCTGGCCGACCGGAACGCCGGTCGCACTGCCGACGAACACGTAGTTCAGCACGTTTTTCAATAGTTCGACCGCCACGCCGGCGAGCGGGCCGTACAACAAGGCGGCGATGAGCGCCGGGATGTCGCTGAAGTCAACAAGCAAAAAGTTCGGAAACGGCGGCAGCGGAAAGTTGAGCATCATCAGCACATGCGCCATGGCGCCCAACACTCCGATGCTGACAAAGGCGCGGATGGAAATGCGTTTCATGCTTGTTCTCCTCCCCTTCTCGTGATTCATCCTCACAAGAAGAAGGCTGCCGCTGCGAGCGCCAACAAAAACTCCCTTAAACCGAACAAGGCTTAAGGGAGAAAAAGGGTGTGCGCAACTAGACGTTCGCATGCGCCAAAACGAACGCCGGCAAACCTTCATCTTCTCCCATCCAGACTATACTGTCGGCTCCGGACTTGCACCGGATCCTGCCTTGCGGCTCGCGGGCTGAGAGGCGAAGCGCCTCATCACCGCCGGTCGGGAATTTCACCCTGCCCCGAAGATGAATCGTTTTTCATTTTTAATTATTCTGATGAGTTTAGCATACAATACTGTTTTCAATTTGTCTATGTTTTTTGCTCACAGCTTGATTATTCCCGCATCGAAAGCGAATCTCCCGGTTCAAGCACCGGTGGGGCGACTTGAACCAAATCGGCGTATTTCAATCCCGTCCCCGTGTTGAGCACGACGACCGTCTCCCCGTCGCGAATCCAGCCGCTCTCGCGCAATTTTCGGGCCGCCGCAAACGCCGCCGCTCCTTCCGGGCAAACGAACGCCCCTTCGAGTTCCGCCACCGTCCGCTTCTCGGCCAAAATCGCCTCATCGCCAATGGTTTGACGCCCAATTCCTTCGCTTTCGAAATCCCAACCGCCTCGCCGGCCGCGGAAAACTCGTGCGCCGCATGGCGCTCCCTCTTTCCCTGTTGGAGATCGCATATGATAAAATAAACACGGAACCGCTCCGCTGCATTGGAGAAGCGATTCACGCATTCACCCAACACTCATACATAAAAAGGAGATGAACAAATGAAACAAGAATTGATCGAACGCTTCATCCGCTACGCCAAAGTGAATACCCAGTCCGATCCAGAAAGCAGCACATGCCCGTCGACTCAAGGGCAATGGGAGCTGGCGAGAATGCTCGTCGAAGAGCTGAAGTCGATCGGCATGGAAGACGTCACAGTCGACGAAAACGGCTACGTCATGGCGACGCTGCCGGCCAATACGGACAAAAACGTGCCCGTGATCGGCTTTTTGGCTCATATGGACACCGCTCCGGAGTTTACGGGAGCCAACGTCAACCCGCAAATCATCGAACAGTACGACGGCGGCGACATCGTGTTGAACAAAGAACAAGGCATCATCTTGTCGCCAAACGATTTCCCGGAGCTCGCCGGCTACAAAGGGCATACACTGATTACAACCGATGGGACGACGCTGCTTGGCGCCGATGATAAAGCCGGAATCGCCGAAATTATGACCGCGATGAACTATCTCATCCAACACCCGGAGATCAAGCACGGCAAAGTGCGCGTCGCCTTTACCCCGGATGAGGAAATCGGCCGCGGACCGCACAAATTTGACGTTGCCAAATTCGGCGCCCAATTTGCCTATACGGTCGACGGCGGGCCGCTTGGCGAATTGGAATACGAAAGCTTTAACGCCGCGGAAGCAAAAATGACGATCAAAGGAAAAAACGTCCACCCAGGCACGGCAAAAGGAAAAATGATCAACTCAATCAAAATCGCCATGGAGTTCGAGCAGCAACTGCCAGCCGATGAGGCGCCGGAACATACCGAAGGATACGAAGGGTTTTACCATTTGCTTTCATTCCAAGGGAGTGTAGAGGAGACGAAGCTTCATTACATCATCCGCGACTTTGACCGCGAACAGTTTGAGGCTCGCAAAGCGAAAATGAACGAGATCGCGGCTTCGCTTGCGCAAAAATATGGAAACGACCGAATCACGCTCGAAATCAACGACCAATATTACAACATGCGCGAAAAAATCGAGCCGGTGCGCCACATTGTGGACATCGCCCACGAAGCGATGACGAACTTGGGCATTGAACCGAAAGTGAAACCGATCCGCGGCGGTACAGACGGGTCGCAGCTCTCCTACATGGGGCTGCCGACGCCGAACCTTTTTGCCGGCGGCGAAAACTTCCACGGCCGCTACGAATACATTTCCGCCGATACAATGGTGAAATCGGCCGAAGTAATCGTGGAGATCATCAAGCTGTTCGAGCAAAAAGCATCTTGATCTACGGAAAACCTTTCTTGAACGATCTTTTTTCGATCGTCCAAGCACAAGCGGCTGCAAGCCCGCCCGTTAGGAGTAAAGAAAAGGTGTCCCGAGTCTTTTGGGGACACCTTTTTCATTAGATAAGCGACCGTTCGCCCTTCCATCCTTTTTCCTCGGTCAACACCTGTTACGGAAGACGGTTGATCCGCCCCTCAATTCGTGCCGAGAACGGCTGCTCAAGACCGCGAATATACGAGACAAGGGCATCCAAATCGACCGGGCCGACCTCGCGGTGTTGCCCTTGCGTCAACACTGTGAACCCATCACCGCCGTCGGCGAGGAAGCTGTTGACCGTTACTGTATATTCAGCGTCTGGATGAAGCGGGGTGCCATCTGGAAGCTGAATGTCAACAACCTTGTCCCCAGCTGGTCTGCTAGCGCTCCATGTATAGCGGAGGCCGGAAATTTGCAGCATGCGCGTTTGGGTTGGCTGCCATTGTTGATTCAAAAGCTGGCGGATTTGCGCGCCGGTGAGCGTCATTTTCACAAGCTGGTTGTTGAACGGCTGAACGTTGTACAGCTCGCCCCACGTCACTTCGCCTTGTTCAATATCGGCGCGAATGCCGCCCGGGTTCATAAAGGCGAAATCGGTTTTCATCGCCGCCCGCTGGGCATCGGCGATCAAATCGCCCAAGGCGGACTCGCCGCTTTCATTTTGTTCATCGGTGATCATTTCAGCTGCCGTGCCAACGACTTGATTGACAAGCGGCGCCACTTTCGCTTCATATTTTTCAATGAGCGTCCGAATTTCCGGGTCCGGAGTGATGCCGTCATGATAGGTCGTCACGATCTCTGCTTTTTTGGCGACGACGTCTTTCGTGCGCGGGTCGATTTTTAAATCGACATCCGAAAACGCCGTGCCGTACGAATACGACTGAACGAGCAGCTTGCCGTCCACAACCGCATTTAAATAGGCATGGTTATGACCGGCGAAAATCACATCGACTTCATCATCGACATTTTTGGCGATATCGACAATTTCCCCGCTGGCGTTTGTCCCATCCGGATTGGATACGCCGGGGTTATGGGCGAGAACGACGATCGTTTGCACCCCTTTTTTCTTCAGTTCCCGGACCGCTTTGTTAATCGCTGTTGCTTCATCGATGAACTTGACTCCCGCGACGCCGCTTGGCGTCACAATCGTTGGTGTTTCCGTGAGCGTGACGCCGATCAATCCGATCGGCATGCCGTTGACCCGCTTAATCACATATGGCGGGAGAATCGGCTTTCCCGTTTGCGCATCAACGACGTTGGCGCTCACGTACGGAAAATCCGCTCCGGCAAAGTCACCGGTCGCCGGGTGGTAGCCGCCATGGATCAAGCGGAGCATTTCCGCTACTCCTTCATCAAACTCATGGTTGCCAAGGGTGCCGACGTCAAAGCCGAGCTTATTGAGCACTTCGATCGTCGGTTCATCTTGCAGCAGCGCTGATACCGGGGGGCTGGCGCCAACCGCATCGCCGGCATGGACGAGCAGCGTGTTTTTGTTTTCCGCCTCCCGCTGTTTCAAATAGGCAGCCAAATAATCAGCCCGTCCGACTTCCCGCCCGCCGACTTTTCTTGTCACATTGAGTTGGCCGTGGAAATCGTTAATGCCTAACAGCTGCACCTCAATATAACGGTGCGAGGAAGCAGGCGGCTTCCCCTTGCTTTTCCCGTTCCCTGCCGCCCCGACTGGAGTGGCGGCCAGCACCGCTGCAGCGGCCAATGCGGATAGCACCCGTCTTCCCCATCGTTTGGAATTCTTCATTCCCGGTTCCCCTTTCTCTCGCCTTCTCGTTCACTCCCATTATATCCTTGCGAGTCCATACAATGATAGAGCAGAAAGGATGATTTCTCGTAAATATTTTGTAAATTCACAACTGACTGTTGAGAACAACAGAAACAAAATCCGTTCTAACACAAAAAACAAGCCGGCCTATAACGTACAGGTGGGTTCTTCCGGCCAATTTATTTTGGGGTATTCCCTTCATCAGAGGCCGGGCGACACTCGTTGTCTTCTCCCGCATTTGGAGACCGTTCGAGAGAAGTACGGCGTGGAACCCGAACGTTTGATCGCTGACGCGGCTTATGGCTCGGAAGAGAACTACGTGAAGCTGGAAGAGAAGCACATATCGGCCTTGATCAAGTACCATACGTATGAGAAGGAGAACACGCGCAAGGTCAAGAAAAATCCGCATCATCAGCAGAATTGGACCTATGTGGAAGAAGAAGACGTTTGGATTTGCGCCAATGGGAAAAAGCTGGTTCGCACCGGAACTTCGAAACAGACCACGGAATCAGGATACACCTCGGTCACCCGACACTACCAATGCCATGAATGCGAAGGATGTCCGTTCCGTTCGGCCTGCACGACTTCCAAGTATGGACGAACCACGCAATGGAACCCCGTCTATCATGAACAAAAACAGAAAGCCCGCGAACGGTTGGAGAGTGAAGAAGGGCAAGCCCGATACCGCCAACGCCAAACCGACATTGAGAGTGTATTTGGGCAAATCAAACAAAATCGCGGGTTTCGTCGCTTTGTCCTGCGAGGCCTCCAAAAAGTTTCCATCGAATGGGGGCTGGTTTGTGCTGCCCACAATCTTCTCAAAAAAGCCGCTAGGGACAAGCAATTGTCCTTGGTGGCGTAAATGAGGGGGAGAACAGAGTCGGAATTTTGTTCCGTTTGGTAAAATATACAAAAACCAGAGAGGGCTGACTCCAAAAGTCCGCTTTTTGGCGGACTTTTGGGTCAGCCCCTTTTTTCCATTGTGATTTTTGTAAAAATTGAGGTAAAATGAAACGGTGGAATCATCCTTTTGCGTATATAGCAAAGCATAAGGATAGGAACAGGGGGAATCAACGTTGGCATTGACAGGTACAGACCGCGTCAAACGCGGCATGGCGGAAATGCAAAAAGGCGGCGTCATTATGGACGTCGTCAATGCGGAGCAAGCGAAGATTGCTGAGGCGGCAGGGGCTGTCGCAGTCATGGCGCTCGAGCGCGTCCCGGCAGACATTCGCGCCGCTGGCGGTGTCGCGCGCATGGCTGATCCGACGATCATTGAAGAAGTGATGAACGCTGTATCAATCCCAGTCATGGCAAAAGTGCGCATCGGGCACTATGTGGAAGCGCGCGTCCTTGAGGCGCTCGGCGTCGACTATATTGACGAAAGTGAAGTATTGACGCCGGCTGATGAAGAGTTCCATATTGACAAACGGCAGTTTACGGTCCCATTTGTATGCGGTTGCCGCGACTTAGGAGAGGCCGCCCGCCGCATTGCTGAAGGGGCATCGATGTTGCGGACAAAAGGGGAGCCAGGGACAGGAAACATCGTCGAGGCCGTTCGCCATATGCGCAAAGTCAACGCGCAAATCCGCAAAGTTGTCAGCATGAGCGAAGACGAACTTGTCGCCGAGGCGAAACAGCTTGGGGCTCCGGTTGAAGTGCTGCGTGAAATCAAACGGCTTGGCCGCCTCCCGGTCGTCAACTTCGCCGCTGGCGGTGTCGCGACACCAGCTGACGCCGCGCTCATGATGCACTTAGGCGCCGACGGTGTCTTCGTCGGTTCGGGCATTTTTAAATCGGAAAATCCGGAAAAATACGCTCGTGCGATCGTTGAAGCGACGACTCATTATGAAGACTATGAGCTGATCGCTCATCTATCGAAAGGGCTGGGCGGCGCAATGCGCGGCATCGATGTCGCGACACTGCTGCCGGAGCATCGGATGCAAGAACGAGGCTGGTAAGCCGGACAAAGGAGCAAGATCACAATGAAAATAGGTGTACTTGGACTGCAAGGAGCTGTGCAGGAACATGTCCGCGCCATCGAGGCGTGCGGCGCCGAGGCGGTCGTCGTGAAGAAACCGGAGCAGCTTTCGGGACTCGACGGACTCGTGCTCCCGGGCGGCGAAAGCACAACAATGCGGCGCCTCATGGACCGGTACGGATTGATGGAGCCATTGAAGCAATTTGCCGCTGATGGCAAGCCGATGTTTGGGACATGCGCTGGGCTCATTTTGCTGGCGAAACGAATCGTCGGGTATGATGAGCCTCACTTAGGCCTGATGGATATTACAGTCGAGCGGAACTCGTTTGGGCGGCAGCGGGAAAGCTTTGAGGCGGAGCTGTCGATCAAGGGGGTTGGCGACGGGTTTGTCGGCGTCTTCATCCGTGCTCCGCACATTGTCGAGGTCGGCGACGGGGTCGATGTCCTCGCGACATACAATGACCGCATTGTCGCGGCCCGGCAAGGCCAGTTTCTTGGTTGCTCGTTCCATCCAGAGTTGACCGACGATCATCGATTGATGCAATACTTTCTCAACATGGTCAAAGAAGCGAAAATGACGTCAAGCCTTAAGTAAAGTGATCAAGCGAAAGCGATGAGAGGAACAAGCAGCAGACCCCCTTTCTTTCAGAGAGCCGGTGGGTGGTGCAAACCGGCAGGAAGCGCCTGTGAATCCATCCTCGAGCAAAACGTTGAACGCCAAAGCGGGTCAGTAGGCGTTTTCGGCAGCCGCCGTGAACGGCAAAAAGGGAAGGCATCGCAAGCCTTCAATAAGGGTGGCACCGCGGGGTCGCTCCCGTCCCTTTTGGGGACGGGGGCTTTTTTATGTATAATATTGAATGGAAAAGGAGGTAAAAGCCATGCTGGATGTGAAAATATTGCGCGCCCAGTTTGAAGAAGTGAAAGAAAAACTAATGCAGCGCGGCGGAGATTTGGCGAACATCGACCGGTTTGAACAGTTGGACAAAGAACGCCGCCGTTTGATTGCTGAGGTGGAAGAGCTAAAAAGCAAACGCAATGATGTGTCGCAGCAAATTGCCGCCCTTAAGCGCGAGAAAAAGGATGCGGAGCCGCTGATCGTCCAAATGCGCGAAGTCGGCGACCGCATTAAGCAAATGGATGAGCACATTCGCCAACTGGAAGAGGAACTCAACGCCCTGTTGTTATCGATTCCAAATATTCCGCATGAATCCGTACCGGTCGGCCAGTCGGAAGAGGACAATGTCGAAGTGCGGAGATGGGGGGAGCCGCGTTCGTTTTCGTTTGAACCGAAACCGCATTGGGATATCGCCGACCAGCTTGGTCTGCTTGATTTTGAGCGGGCGGCTAAAGTGACAGGAAGCCGGTTTGTGTTTTATAAAGGGTTGGGCGCCCGGCTTGAGCGGGCGTTAATCAACTTTATGCTTGACATCCATCTCGATGAATTCGGCTATGAAGAAGTGCTGCCCCCCTATTTGGTGAACCGGGCAAGCATGATTGGAACCGGGCAATTGCCGAAATTTGCCGAGGATGCGTTTCATTTGGACAGCGAAGACTATTTTCTCATTCCGACAGCGGAAGTGCCGGTGACGAACTTGCATCGCGATGAAATTTTATCTGCAGATGATTTGCCGCTTTACTATGCAGCGTACAGCGCCTGTTTCCGCGCTGAAGCTGGTTCGGCCGGCCGCGACACAAGAGGGCTCATCCGTCAGCATCAGTTCAACAAAGTGGAGCTTGTTAAGTTTGTCAAACCGGAAGATTCATACGAGGAACTGGAAAAATTGACACGGCAGGCGGAAACGATTTTGCAGCGGCTCGGGCTTCCGTACCGCGTTGTCGCCTTGTGCACCGGAGACCTTGGATTCTCGGCGGCGAAAACGTACGATATTGAAGTTTGGCTGCCAAGTTACGGAACGTACCGGGAAATTTCGTCGTGCAGCAACTTTGAGGCGTTTCAAGCGCGCCGTGCCAACATCCGCTTCCGTCGCGATCCAAAAGCGAAACCGGAGTACGTGCATACATTAAACGGTTCGGGGCTAGCCATTGGGCGGACGGTCGCCGCCATTTTGGAAAACTACCAGCAAGAAGATGGATCGGTCATCATCCCAGAGGCGCTCCGCCCATACATGGGAAACCGGGACGTCATCCGTTAAAATCGTTGGTTGACTTTTCCCGGCAGCCGTGTTATAGTGAATGACGTTGGCGACGGAGAAAAAGAGGCGGCGGACGCCGGCCTCGAATGCTTCTCTGCCAAAGCGATAAAGAACAGTACTGACGCGCATAAGAGGAGATTGTCATCTGGAACGGCTGATCGGAATCGCCGTTTCCAGCCATAAAAAAACCCGCCGGGAGAAAGGCGGGTTTTTTTATCTCTTTGGCGCGGGCGGCCTTATCTTTTGACGACTGCAAACTGGTCGGAAAGGAGCAGCCAGTTTTGCGGGAAATCGAAGCCCAGTTTCCAATAGCTGACTCCGCGCAGGCCAAGTTCTTTCACGAGATTGAATTTTGCCTGAATGGAGCGGGCGTCCTCAAACCATACTTCGTGCTCGCGCCCGTTTTCATCGCGGTAGCGAAAATGCGGCGCCTGCGCCTCGGTGTCGTATTCAATCGCGACGTTATACCTCGCGGCGAGGGCGATGGCCTGCTGCGGGCTGATGGCGCGGGCGTACGGTCCGCCCGGTACGTACGGCAGTGTCCAATCATAACCATACAAATTTTGCCCCATTAAAATCTTTCCGGGAGGCATTTCCGAGACGGCGTACTTGAGGACACGGCGGACAGGGCCGATGGGGGAGACCGGCATCGGCGGACCGCCGCTGTAGCCCCACTCATACGTCATTATGACGACAAAGTCGGCAATTTGTCCATGGGCGCGGTAGTCATGGGCTTCGTACCAACGTCCGCGCTGGGTGGCGCTCGTTTTTGGCGCCAGGGCGGTCGACATCATCCATCCTTCCCGTTCAAATCGCCGTTTCGCTTTGCGCAAAAACGCATTATACGCCTCACGGTCTTCCGGGCGCAAATATTCAAAATCAAAATGGATGTCGCGGAAGCCATACCGTCTGGCGGTGGCGACAATGTTGTCGAGTAGACGATTTTGCAGCGTTTCATTCGTCAAAATAAGCGCGCCCAGCTCGTCGCTGAACTGCCCGTTTTCAATGTTGGCGACAACCATCACGAGCGTGACGCGGTTGGCGCGGGCAATATCCGGAAAGTCGTCAAGCGGCGGCTCTTGCAATGTCGCGTCGCGCCGAATGGCAAAATAAAAGGGACTTAAATACGTTAAATGTGGAGCGGCTTCGCGGGCGCTTGCTTCCAACGCCGGACTGACGGTCGCACCGCGCGGTTCAATATAGGCGTTAAACTCCGCTCTCCGCTTGGCTCCGGGCGGAATGTAAAGACGCTGGCCGACCCGCAATGGCGCATTTAACGAGAGGCGGTTCACTTCCGCGAGACGCTGCATCGGAATGGAAAACCGGCGGGCAATCGACCATAAACTGTCTCCGGGTTGCACCCAATAAAAACGACCGACGATCGGAATCACGAGCGCCTGACCGACGACAAGACGGTCGGGATTTGGCAGCTTGTTCGCCCGAACAATGTCCTCGACCGTCGTTTCATATGCTTTAGCGATCCCGCTTAACGTTTGTCCTCTCTGTACGACATGGATCTGCATCGCTTGACCTCCTAGTTGCGTCTTCATTCTCCATATTTTATGATGGAAAAGAAAGAGAAATGACCGTTTGTGCAAAGGGGTATATGATGAGCAACGATGAGTATTACATGAAGTTGGCGATTGAAGAAGCAAAAAAAGCTGAACGGATCGGCGAAGTGCCGATCGGGGCCATCATCGTTCAAGACGGCTGCGTCATCGCCCGCGCCCATAATTTACGGGAAACGGAACAGCGCGCGATCGCCCATGCGGAGGTTTTGGCCATTGACGAAGCGTGCCGGGTGACCGGCTCATGGAGGCTTGAACGGGCGGTGTTATACGTGACGCTTGAACCGTGCGCCATGTGCGCGGGGGCCATCGTTCTTTCCCGCATTGAGCGGGTCGTATTTGGAGCTAGCGACCCAAAAGGGGGATGCGCCGGGACGTTAATGAACTTATTGCAGGAAAACCGGTTCAACCACCAGGCTGAGGTTGCAAGCGGCGTGTTGGCGGAGGAGTGTGGGGCGCTGCTGAGCGGCTTTTTCCGCCGATTGCGCGAACAAAAGAGAAATGTTGGCGGAAGTTCCAACTAAAATTCGGCCTGTGTACATTGCATTTTCCCTATAAACGCGCTATACTGATAGTGCCGTGCTAAGCGGGGAGGTAGCGGTGCCCTGTACTCGCAATCCGCTCTAGCGAGGCTGAATCCCTTCTCGAGGTTAGTCTGTTGTGAGGCCTGTCTCAAGTAAGTGGTGTTGACGTCTGGGTCCCGCGCAATGGGATTCCGTGAACCCTGTCAGGTCCGGAAGGAAGCAGCAGTAAGCGGATGCTCCCATGTGCCGCGGGGGTGCCTGGGCTGAGCCAACTGCTTGAGCAACGCTCGGGGCAGCTAATCGACAGAAGGTGCACGGCCTTACATAAGCAGCAAGAGGGTGTCCCAAAAGCAATGGGACACCCTTTCTTCATTGACAAGATGCAGAGGCAATTTGCTTCGGCAACACGATCATATTGTATCTCTTTTACATAGAGAGACGATCTTTTGGGACAGCCTCTTTTTATTTTAAAATAGGGCAGAACGTTATATAATAGTGGAGATGAGAGGAAGAGGAGGGCCGTTTTCCGTGGCATACCAAGCGTTATACCGTGTTTTTCGGCCGCAGCGTTTCGCGGACATGGTCGGCCAAGAACACGTGACGAAAACGTTGCAAAGCGCCCTGCTTCAACATAAAATATCGCATGCCTACTTATTTTCCGGACCGCGTGGGACAGGAAAAACGAGCGCGGCGAAAGTGTTCGCCAAGGCGGTCAACTGTGAACAGGCCCCGGCGGCCGAGCCGTGCAATGAATGTCCCGCTTGCCTCGGCATTACAAACGGAACGATTCCCGATGTGTTGGAAATTGACGCTGCTTCCAACAACCGCGTCGACGAAATCCGCGACATCCGTGAAAAAGTGAAATTTGCGCCGACCTCGGTTCGTTATAAAGTGTACATTATCGACGAAGTGCACATGCTGTCAATCGGCGCGTTTAACGCGTTGTTGAAGACGCTTGAGGAACCGCCCAAACACGTCATTTTCATTTTGGCCACCACCGAGCCGCATAAAATCCCGGCGACGATCATTTCCCGCTGCCAACGGTTCGATTTTCGCCGCATCCCGCTGGCCTCCATCGTTTCGCGGTTGAAATATGTGGCGAACGCCCAGGGCGTAGAAGCATCCGACGAGGCGCTGTCGGCTATCGCCCGCGCTGCCGATGGAGGGATGCGCGACGCGCTCAGTTTGCTTGACCAGGCGATTTCATTCAGCGATGGGAAGCTTCGGCTTGATGACGTGTTGGCGATGACCGGAGCGGCATCATTTGCCGCGTTGGCTGATTTCATTGCCGCCATTCATCGGAAAGATACAGCGGCTGTTTTGCAACAGTTTGAAGCAATGATGGCGCAAGGAAAAGATCCGAATCGTTTGGTTGAAGATTTGATTTTGTATTATCGCGACTTGTTGCTGTACAAAACGGCCCCTCATGTGGAAGGAGCCATCCAAATTGCGGTCGTTGACGAAGCGTTCACCTCGCTTTCGGAAGCGATTCCTCTTTCCGATTTGTACGGAGCGATTGAGCTGTTGAACAAAAGCCAGCAGGAGATGAAGTGGACGAACCACCCGCGTCTTCTCCTCGAAGTGGCGCTCGTCAAGCTTTGCCATCAGCCAGCGGCTGCTGCTCCATCGCCGAACGCTTCTGAACTTGGGCCATTGATCAAGAGGATTGAAACGCTGGAAATCGAGCTGCGCCGCCTAAAAGAGCAGGCGCCTGCCGTCCCGCCGGAGGCGCCTTCTGCGAAAAAAACGGCGAAAGCGGTGAAAACCGGGGGATATAAAGCACCGGTCGGCCGCATTTACGAATTGTTGAAGCAGGCGACGCATGAAGACTTAGCCTTGGTGAAAGGCCGCTGGGCCGACGTACTTGATGCGCTGAAGCGGCAGCATAAAGTGTCGCACGCCGCTCTCTTGCAGGAGAGTGAACCGGTCGCAGCAAGCGCTTCAGCATTTGTGTTAAAGTTTAAGTATGAAATTCACTGCAAGATGGCGACCGACCCGGCGAGTTCGGTCAAGGAAAATGTCGAAGCAATTTTATTTGACCTGACGAACCGCCGTTTTGAAATGATCGCCATTCCGGAAGAGGAATGGGGGAAAATAAGGGAAGAATTTATCCGCAGCAAAGAAGCGAAAGCGGAAAAAAGCCAGGAAGACCCGTTGATCGCCGAAGCGAAACGGCTGTTTGGCGAGGAATTGATTGAAATCAAAGAATAAACGAATTGAAGGAGGATGCCAACCATGATGCGTGGCGGAATGGGAAATATGCAAAAAATGCTGAAGCAAATGCAGAAGATGCAAAAAGAAATGCAAAAAGCACAGGAAGAGCTGGCAGAAAAAACAGTGGAGGGCACGGCAGGCGGCGGCATGGTGACGGTCATCGCCAACGGCCATAAACAAATTTTAGAAGTGAAAATTAAAGAAGAAGTCGTTGACCCGGACGATATTGAAATGCTCCAGGATTTAGTTTTGGCAGCGACAAACGATGCACTCAAAAAAGCTGATGAGCTGGCCAACGATATGATGGGGCAGTTTACGAAAGGACTCAACATTCCAGGGCTGTTCTAGGGGGAAGCTATGCATTATCCAGAACCGTTATCCAAACTGATTGACAGTTTTATGAAATTGCCCGGAATCGGTCCAAAAACGGCCGCCCGCCTCGCGTTTCACGTGCTGGCGATGAAAGAAGACGTTGTGCTTGAATTCGCCAAAGCGCTCGTCGACGTAAAGCGGCATATTCATTATTGCACGATTTGCGGGCATATTACAGATGCGGACCCGTGCTACATTTGCAAAGACGAACGGCGCGACCGGACGACCATTTGTGTCGTCCAAGACCCGAAAGATGTCATCGCTATGGAGAGAATGAAAGAATACAATGGCTTGTACCATGTGCTGCATGGAGCCATTTCTCCGATGGAAGGCATCGGTCCGGAGGACATTAAGATCGCCGAGCTGCTGGCGCGGCTGCAGGATGAGACGATCCAAGAAGTGATTTTAGCGACTGACCCGAACATTGAAGGGGAAGCGACAGCGATGTATATCTCACGCCTGCTCAAACCAACAGGAATCAAGGTAACCCGCATCGCCCACGGCTTGCCGGTAGGCGGCGATTTGGAATATGCGGACGAAGTGACGTTGTCAAAAGCGTTGGAAGGACGCCGCGAACTGTAGAGAGAAAGAAGGTGGGGATCGGTTTGTTATGGCGGCGGAAGGGGAAATTAAAAAGACAATTTGACGAAAAGTTGATGGCCGAACTGCAACAAGCAAGAGCGGAGTGGTTTGAACAAAAACAGCTCATTGAAAAAAGCGTTGACCCGTCTCGAGAGGTGCTGAGCGCGCTCCAACTGGCGGAGGCCAAGTATTTTTTTCTTCTCCGCGAAGCGAAGCACCGTCGTGTTACACTGAAGGAAGTGCGTTGACTTCCTTTTTTGTTCTTTTTTCCCCAAAGGCGCATATGCTTGTAGTACAAGCATAGAAGGGGGCATGAAACGTTGGAGCCGAAAGTGGTGATTACCGTATTGTCGGCGCTCATTGCCGTGTTGCTCGTTGTTGGCGCCCGCCTTAAGGCGCTTCGCTTTATCGGCCATGCCGCTATCCGCCTGATCGTCGGGGCGCTGGCGCTGTTTGCCATTAACGCGATCGGCGGGCAGTTCAGCATTCATATTCCGATTAACCTTATCACCTCGCTCGTTTGCGGATTTCTTGGCCTTCCAGGGGCTGCGGCATTAATTGTGATTGACCAATATATTCTGTCATGATTCATAATGAAAAGGCATCGTCTAGTCAAAATGCCTTTTCATTTTTTTATGAAAAACTATTGACTTTTGTATAGATATAAAGTATATTAATAAACGTCGCTGTTCATAAAAAACATGTTGACAGCGAATTGAACAGTAATTATAATAATAAAAGTGCGCAACACTAAATCGAAAGCTCCTTGAAAACTAAACAAAACGCAAGCGTCATGAAAAAAACTTCGGCCGCATTGGCCGAAGCAAAAGCCAATCAACTTTCTTTGGAGAGTTTGATCCTGGCTCAGGACGAACGCTGGCGGCGTGCCTAATACATGCAAGTCGAGCGGACCGGATTGAGGCTTGCCTTGATTCGGTCAGCGGCGGACGGGTGAGTAACACGTGGGCAACCTGCCCGCAAGACCGGGATAACTCCGGGAAACCGGAGCTAATACCGGATAACACCGAAGACCGCATGGTCTTCGGTTGAAAGGCGGCCTTTGGGCTGTCACTTGCGGATGGGCCCGCGGCGCATTAGCTAGTTGGTGAGGTAACGGCTCACCAAGGCGACGATGCGTAGCCGGCCTGAGAGGGTGACCGGCCACACTGGGACTGAGACACGGCCCAGACTCCTACGGGAGGCAGCAGTAGGGAATCTTCCGCAATGGGCGAAAGCCTGACGGAGCGACGCCGCGTGAGCGAAGAAGGCCTTCGGGTCGTAAAGCTCTGTTGTGAGGGACGAAGGAGCGCCGTTCGAAGAGGGCGGCGCGGTGACGGTACCTCACGAGAAAGCCCCGGCTAACTACGTGCCAGCAGCCGCGGTAATACGTAGGGGGCGAGCGTTGTCCGGAATTATTGGGCGTAAAGCGCGCGCAGGCGGTCTCTTAAGTCTGATGTGAAAGCCCACGGCTCAACCGTGGAGGGTCATTGGAAACTGGGGGACTTGAGGGCAGGAGAGGAGAGCGGAATTCCACGTGTAGCGGTGAAATGCGTAGAGATGTGGAGGAACACCAGTGGCGAAGGCGGCTCTCTGGCCTGCACCTGACGCTGAGGCGCGAAAGCGTGGGGAGCAAACAGGATTAGATACCCTGGTAGTCCACGCCGTAAACGATGAGTGCTAAGTGTTAGAGGGGTCACACCC
>NZ_LLKS01000007.1:0-34261 GCF_001414205.1 Geobacillus sp. Sah69
CTTTCGTATAGTGCGATATACCGGCTTAGTTTTTCCTCGAGTGCCAACGCACTTTTTACACTGAAAAAATGATCGAGGAAAAACTAAGCCGGTATATCGCACTATACGAAAGCGGGCTGATCGCCGAAGAACCTTGGCAGCCGGCGGGGAAGGTGATCTTTCCATATATCCTTATCCTCTCGGATACAAGGTATGCTCTAAATCGTCAATATCCTTTCCGGGTTTTCCAGGCGCCGTCGTTTCTGGGGTTCTTGCGGTCATTGAAACAGCCTCAACAGTAGCAGTCGCTCTACTCTGACATAAAGGTTGCTGGTGCGCGATTGAAACTACGGGATCAATGAGGAGGGGAAACTGCGATGGATAAATTAATAGTAAAACTGCTGGTTCTACACGCTTTTGTCGCTGACCAACGGAACGAATATGCTAAAATGGAAACAGAGGATGTTGTGGAACAGGCTTTTGCAGAGGGAATCGTCGCAGCGTGCGAGTTTTTTGAAGAGGCCTTGGAGCATATGATGGATTATAGATAGCGCGTCCGGTGTGTATAGGGTGTATAAGTGTATCAGTACAACCGTTCACCCTCTACCCTCATGCGGGCATACGGCAACATGAAACACGAGAAATTCAGGTACTATATTTTAAAGCAAAAGTCCGATGTGTTCCAGGCATTGAAACATTTCTTTTCCGCAGAAAAAAAGGAGGCCGTCGCCTCTAGATCCTAGATCCTAGGATAAAGCTGAATGGTAAACTGGTCCTTTTTCGTCCATTCCGGTTTTCTTAGGTATGTCGCTTTCTCAAGCACCGACTTGAGAAGGCGATTTTTCTTTTCTACGTCATCTGTGAGGCGGTAGGCGTCGAGCACCTTCTTGACTGTCGGGATGTACTCGTTGATGTTTTTTTCTTTTAGCTGTTCTTTGGCGATTTCTTCCCGCAATTGATCGATTTCCTCTTGGGTTTTCTTGATCCGGCTGACGATCGTTTGCTGGCGTTCCAAGAACGTCTCGATCGTATAGACGCCTCGCTCTAGCAAGTCGTGCAGGGTGTCCTTTTGTTTATGGAGCTCTCGGAGCTCTTTTTCTTTTTTCTCAACGGCCTTTTGCTTTAGCGGGATGACTGAACGCTGCTCTTTCCGTGCGAACGTATCCTCTTGCACCTCGAACTGGTCGACGAACTCGGCGAGAGATTGCAAGATTTTCTCCTCGACGAGTGGCAGAAGCGCACCCTTTTGCACGCCTTTGCATTTCGGGTTTGGACAGCGCACCAGCGGATGAGGACGGTCTTTGCGTGGCTGATACCACATCGTATAGCCGCAGAGTTCGCATTTCAACAACCCGGCCAGCGGGTTAGCCAGCGGTTTGCTTTCTACCGTAGAAGGGCGCCAGCGGCTCCGATACGCTTTGTTGGCGGCTTCCCAGAGTTCCCTGGACACGAGGGGCTCATGGGCATTCTCTTTGACATACCAGCGCTCTCTCGGCATTTTCTTGCGCTTATACCTGCCGTTTTGTTTAATGTATTTCACCTTGCCCCAGATGATGTGGCCGAGATACACCTCGTTTTTGATAATGGCGCTGATCGTCGAAGGAGACCAAAAGGATCGCTTTTCATCGGGCGGTTTCACTCCAAGTCGATCCAGCTCAGCGGCGATCGCCTGGCGTCCGTGTCCGTCGCGCATCATCTCAAAGATTTTTACCACAACCCATGACGTTTCCGGATCCGGGTATAGCTTGAGATTTTCGTCGCGAAGATAGCCGTACGGCGGCTTTTTTGAAATGGAGCGTCCTTTCGCAGCCGAGTCACGCCGGCCACCTTGGAGGCGCTTCGTAATGACTTTGAGCTCTTCGCGTGACACGATGGATTTCACACCGAAGACGAGCTCCCACGTCTCGCTTTCCGGGTCATATATTTCCGTCGGGGTGATAATTTTCGTCCCGGAATAGCGAAAAGCGCGGTCTAAAATCCCCTGATCGAGCATATCCCCTCGGCCGAGGCGGTCAATGTCCATGACAAGCACCGCGTCAGCGATTCCCGTTTCCAGCTCGCGCAGAAGTTTTTTGATTTCCGAACGCTCAGCGATGGACTCGCCGGACACAATCTCTTCGAAGATGCCGAGGATATTGTGGCCTTCTTTACGCGCCACGGCCAGCAAGTTATCCCGATGCCGTTGCAATGTATCGTATGACGCGCCGGACTCAGCGGCTTTTTTCTCTTCTTCGATGTCCTTGCGACTTTTACGCAGGTAGATAAAAACATCCAAGTTTCTCGGCCTATACATAAAACCACCTCTGACCTGGAATAGAACTCGCTATCACCATGTATGCAAAAAAAGAGGCAAATATGCGGACTAGCCGTATTTTATGTGATTCATTCATTCTGTGGCGGTATAATTCATGATTTTTAGTTGTTCCTTTGGTCCATCTGCTGTAAATAACGAATGATTTCTTGCTGTTCTTCATCCGTTAAATCTCCGTCAATAAATAGAGATCCAACATGTGACGCAGCATACTCACGAAGTAAGCGGAGATTATTCTCGGCATCACGGCCGACAGCGGCGGCAACCGGTTCAGCGACTTGCATATATCCGAAAAGCGCCTCATAAAACCGGTAGCTTTCCCATTGCTCCTTAAAGCGATCCCAGCGCCGTTTAGCGAACAGCGGCTCCACACTAAACGTTTCGCTCAGTACATAGATGATTTCCTTTTCTGTGTGCGGAAGCTCAAGCTCAAGCAGCATAAACGTCGGCACACAAAAGTGCAGCGCAAAATTCGTCGCCTGGGCTTCTTGTAGCTGTACGAGGGAAGGGGGAAGTAGCATTTGATTTCCCGCATGGCGCAATACATGCCCAAGCTCATGGCCAAACTCTTGCCATTGTTGTTGGCGACTGAGGCGGCGGTCGATGATGATGCTGTACACTCCGTTCCGTTCGATCGCTGTGCTTCGGATATCGGCAAAATGCAGCCAGACGTTCAACTTTGCGGCAATGTCGATCATATCGAGCTGACCAGGCTCTATGATAGCCAAATGGTCGTACAATTCGTGAATATATTGTTCCAGTGGGGTGAATTGGTATGATGAGAATTTCATGGGAATCACCTCACTTTTATTATAGGAACATGTGTTTGGTAAGGCAATAGAAAAAGAAAAAAGCCCCTAAAAAGGGGCTCAATGATCCGGAAATAATTATTTCTAATCGAAAAACTTAGGGTAGAATAAAATATCTCTCAAATGAGCACCTCATCCCAAAAATCATTTTCGTGTACGATAACGATTGGCGTGCCTTTTTTCCTTAATTCAATGGCTTTCTCAACTTTCCGCCCATAGCAAGCGAACGCCCAGCAAGGATTGCCGTTGCCTCCCACGATGAGGTAGTTGGTACTCTTAGTGACATTGTCGTTGAATATTCCGCCCATCTCTTGAATGATGCGGGCAATCTCGTTGCGTGTAGCCCTGTGAGAGGCACCGGTAAAGGAGAACACTTTATTTTCGAATATGATTTCTGGATTAACAGCGCATATGCCACTGATTGAGTATTGGCTTTGTAGGAATTTTACGTCTAATTCATGAATGTTGCGGGATACCTTTGTATCAATAAAAGTGGTAAAAAAGGCTTTTAGCAAGTTTTTCTCGTCTTCGCTGATCATCCCGTCTTGCTTTACACTTACCAGCAGGCTATGGATCTCGTCAAAGGGATATGTTCCTCTTAAAAAGTCATGGTCATCGATCCAAATGGACAGTTGTTCAATTTCCATGTCATTCAAAACGTTGTCTGCCATGATGCCGTGGAGAATCCCGTGTAGCTGCTGTATAGATGATGTGATGACATCATAATAGCTGTTAAAATCGTTCTCATTAATAATGTTGTTGCAAAGCCACAGAATATCCTCAAGCTCTTCTTCTTCCAATTTGTTATCCAGCAAAGCTTGGTCAATTAACGGGATAATCTCGTTAAAAGGCGCTTTTTTTGCAAATCGTCTATGTAGGTTACACCAATGAATGAGCTCTGTGATCTCTTTTTCGTTAGTGATGTTATCGGAACGGATCCCATGGATAATTCCGATCAGAGAGTTGATGGACTTGTGCAACTCGGCTTTTGAGGCGAACTTGCGATAGTCTTCAATTTCTTTGAACTTGCTCATTTTCTCTCCCCCATTTCATACAAGAATAAAAAAGACATCAAGCCACATGGCGGTGATGTCTTTTCCTGCTGCATATCCGTATAGTTTATAGACTCAAATAATCCTCGATGACTTTTTCAGCTTTACCGACATACTTTCGATAGTCTTCTAATGATTTTAAAGCCTTATCAAAATCTTTAACAATCAGCGGAGATAAGGGCAATAAATCATCAGGAGTTCGAATCAAAATGCGTGTTTGTCCTGATTCGTTTTTCGAAGCTGGCTCACAAACAACGCCAGGACACAGCTCGATGATTTCTTGTTCTAATCGTTTGGAGAGCAAGTATTTCTTTTTGCCTGTTAACTTGATTCGGGCAAACGAGTAAAACGCTTGTATGTCCAAGTAAGTCGATGTTCGAGAATAACGAACAAGACTAGTGTCACGGTTATGATCACTTAATATGCGCAGAACAATGTCATAAGCTCTTTTTTCATCATCGGAAAGACGAAATTTTTCCTCTCTCCGTTTTTGGCATGTTCGATAAACAGCGGCACAAGTCAAACAATCATCCAACGCGTGATGTGAACTCACCTCTAATTGTAACCACTGTTTCAGTGTTTCCAGCTGATGATTGGGCGTCTCCGGTATGTATTTTCTAGCCAGTGTTAGCGTGTCAATGACGGGGTTGTTTGGCTTTTCTATTCCTAGCCGTCGAGCGTTGCTTAATAAAAACTTCATGTCAAAAGGAGCATTGTGAGCGATCAGTACATCATCCTTTAGGAATTGGATGAAATCCGGGAAGATCTCTTCAATTGTAGGAGCATCTTTCACATCTTCATCTGTGATCCCCGTAATGTCCGTTATTTTAGATGGAATGGATCTTCTTGGGTTAACAAACGAAATAAAGTGTTCGGTGGGCTCATGATTCCGAAATCGTATTGCCCCTATTTGGATAATAGCGTCTTTCTCTGCGTTTAATCCTGTTGTTTCAAAATCTAAAACTACGTAGTCGTCAGGAGTAAGCGTCGCCTTTTGATAATTGTAATGGCCGTTTGAAGACGGCTCTGCTTTCCCATTTGGGTGGGTTGATGAGGGAAAGCCATATTCGACAGTTACGGATATCGGCGCGGAGTAAACTCCTGTACTGTTGTGATCTTCAGAAGAGAATTTCGTGTCATCTGTGTTGCCGAGATTATTTTTATTAACTGGAGTAACAACATCCTGTTTCTGTTTCGCTTTTTTCCCAAAAAGGCGTTGAAAAATCCCCATTGTTTCCTCTCCCCTAAAAGTAACAAGCTCATTTATCTTTTGTCTTCCGATCCCCCTCGCTCTTGAGGATCTCCCATATCTTCAGTAATTGCTCCCGCCGTTCCTCCGGCGCTTCGGCCAATTCCTTGAAGAACAGCCCCAGCCCGGGATCCTTGAGCTCCTCCGGAATGTCATCCTGCTCGGACGGGTTCGGATGGTCAGTCCGGCCGAGGAGGTAGTCGGTGGTGACGTTGAAAAACTCGGCCAGTTTATTAATTGTATCGATGTCCGGTTGACTTTGGCCGTTTTCGTATTTTGAGTAACCTTGTCTAGTGATGCCCAATAAATCGGCCATATCTTGGTGGGTTAATTTTCTTTGCAATCTCAATGCTTTGAGTCTCTTGGGGAACATCGAAAATCCCTCTTTTCGCTCATCTATAAACAATTATAATGCAACATATTGTTGCCACAAATAAAAATAGTGGGAAGGAAACTAAAAATTTCTTTTTGGTATTGACAGCAACTTTTTGTTGCGTATAATTTAAATTAGATGAGCAACTTTTGGTTGCTGTGAGGTGGTGATAGATAGTGACCAAAGAACAACTTAGGGATATGTTAATTAAGGCCAGAGAAGCCAAACAATTAACTCAAGAACAGGTTGTGTCCCTGTCTGGAGCAAACATCACAAGGCAGTACTATAGTATGATTGAAAATGGAGATAGGAGACCATCTGTTGACGTGGCAAAAAAAATCGCGCCTGTCCTTGGGATAAGTTGGACAATTTTTTTTGAAACAGAAGGTAACCAAAAGTTGCGTAAAACAGGATCATCATAAGAAGTTTTCAAAAACATATCCCCTTGCCCGCAAAGGAGGTGAGACGGATGACGGATCAAGAGCAAACGTTCATTGAGTTGCTCAGGAAAAACATTCAGTTAGGCAAGTTTTTACCGACCCCTGAAGAGATCGAAAAGATGGATGAACACGAATTCACCAGCTGGATCGAAAGAGCAGCGATCGAAATCCCTAAAAGAAAAGTGGCGAGAAATCCACTCTTTCACTTGAAAGAGCAGATTTCTCAAATCCTTGCTGACGAAAACAAATCAGAGATCGAAAAAGAAGAAGCGATTTACGATCGCATCAGATGGTACTGGAAACTTATTCTTCGGCAATCCGAATAAGAGAAACTAATTTAAGTTTTTCGTTCCCTAAGTAAATAAAGGGTAAACTTCCGTCACCGTTAAGTGATCGGGCATTAAACAAACAAGGCGAAAGCGGGCTGTCTTCATCGGCAATATCAGCTTTAGCTAAGATGTTGACCAAAGTTTCAAAAAGCAAAGGCAAATCACGGAGACGCTCAAAGGGATTACTCCCAAAAGGATGACGACGAAATGGTTCGATTGCAGCCAAATAAGACTGCCAAATCTTTTTCACCATATTAGGTGCATTAGGGCTGTCAATGTAAAATGTATGTTTCTCAATAGCACCTATGCCGTCAATGAAGTGCTGATAAAGGGCATTTCCGTCCAATCGAACAAAATCGCCGTACCAGTATTGGCCATTAAGTTCAATAACCAATTTGAAGTGATCTCCGACAACCTTTTTTAGTAAGCAATCCAAAGCTTGCAATTGCTGAACAGAGTACATGTTATCACCCCCTTCCCGTTGCCATCATTCGACAGGAGGGAAGGAAAATCCTTCAAGGCAGGTGACAGCATGAACACCATTCACGATCAATGGGCTATGGCCGAGCTGAAGCATCGGCTGCTGGTGATCATCATGCAACTGAAGGATGACCCGGCATTTACGAAAGACGACGCGGCGCTGGAGATCGCCAAGGTGCTCGATTGGCTGAACGAAACAGCGCCGGCCGTCGATTATCAAACAATGGTTAGACAGTATGCGAGGTGAAGCGAATGTCATCAAATGCCCCTCATGCTCCGCATAAACATGAACAAAGGGGGAATGCGGGCATGAAGGAATTCAAATACGGCAACACGACGGTGATCGTTCACTCCCCATTGGTACTCATGAGCCCAGAGGAGCGAAAGAAATGGTTTGAGCAAGAATGGCAAAAAGGAAATCCGATCCTGCGACAAATCGCCGAGGCGGTGCTGGATTGCTGCCGTTCTATGGATACTGTACCACAAAGTCTCAAGGATGATGGTAGAAAGGGGAGCAGGGAGGATGAAACGCGGTAGAGCGGCTGATGCGGTGAAAGAGGCGCGGCAGAAAACAGGGATGACGCAGCAACAGCTGTCGTTTGAAATCTACGAATCTCGTGAATCCGTATCGCACCAGGAAAATGGGCGGTACCGGGTGCAGCCGAACATATCGAAATATTTCGCCGAAAAGCATAACAACCCGTGGGTGGCACTGGAGGCAGCCGCCGAGTACACCGGATGGGGGCCGGTGAAGCTCGATGGGGATGCGGTTGACCTTCACCGGGCGAGCGTGACGATGAAAACGCGTGAGGAGCTCACAGAAGCCCTCGAGGCGATCGAAAGCGTCTGCGTGGCGAACCATCCGCGGTCGATTCGAGAGTTTGACAAGCAGCGCTTGGAAGAGGCAATGATGCAGGCGATCGACGCGATCGTGGCGCTGACCCAATACGTAGCGGTTATCTGCATGGATTACGGCTTTTCCTGGTGGAAAATGTGGCAAAAGCATCGTGCGAAACTGCAAGCGAAAGGATTCATTCGACAATGACAAAGGAGGAAAAAACAGTGTTTAAACTGCCGAATTTAGCAGAAATGACGGATGTTGAGGCTATCCATTGGTATACAAGTGAAGTTGTGCGGCTTTCAAAAGAGCGAAAACTCAATAGCGAATATGGGAAAGCACTGCTCGGGTGGAAAAAGAAAATGAACGAACGCCTGGAAAAATCGAGAAAGGAGTGGTGGTAATGTACGTGGTATGGGTAGCCAGTTCATTAATGACAGCCCGAGAAGTTCGGGAGGTATGCGCCGAGTTGCGCAATCATCCGGAGTTGATCGAAGCCATTGAGCAAGAAGCCAAAGCAAAGCTTGTCAGCATGAAAGAAGCAGCAAGCCAAACGCTCACTGCTTCCTAAAAAACCAGCCCTATCCCAAACATATCATGTTGCCAACCAAAAGGCAAGCTCATGCTTGCCGACTGGAGTACAGGCGGCGGGTGTGCCCCCAGCCCGCAAGCGCTTGTGCTTCAGTCGGTGCGCATGAGCGCCGGCCAGGCCGAGCGAGAGCGGGCGACGATCCGAAAGGGGAGCCGCGCCACAATACATGTATGGTCATTGCGACGACGCCTGGAGATCATAACGAAGGAGGAATGGCGGTGATCCATATGATCGTTTACCAAGAGGCGGATTTGCGGCAAAAGGCATCAAGATGCATCGAGTACATACAGGAAGCGCTGCAAAACCGCGACTATGAAACGATGGCGATTGAAATATCCGAGTTGCAGTATTTAGTCAGACAGCTGCAAGAACTTGAACGAAAAGAAGCCCGGCGTCAGCAGTTGTTGAGCATTATACGAGATATGCAACGACGCGGCATTCAAATTGATTTTGTGAAGCTGGGAGAGGAGCGGAATGCGTGAATAAGCTCGATAAACATGAGAAAAGGCACATTCGGTTGCAAATCTGCGAACTTCTTGATTCGCATTGCCGCACATGCCCGGAACGGATCAAATATCGAAGCACCGTATGTTTGCAAGTTTGCCCGGTCAGCCAGGAGATGCGGCAACTGGCCGCCCTTCTTGAGGGTGATTCTCCGGCCGATCCCCAACCTAGAGAACCGGTTGTGGAACAGGCGCAGAACACACAAAAGCGAAAGGGACGGTGGTCGGCAGAGGAAGTGTTCTACCTTTGGCATCATCGCAAGGTATTGACGATTGATGAGCTCGCAAATCGGCTCAATCGAGAACCAAAAGCCGTCTATGAGAAGTTGAAACAACTGTTGCAAAAAGGCGGCATCTCTGATGCTGGTTGAGAAAGGAGGGCCGGAAGCTCCCATTCTACGATATGCTTCCAAGGCGAAGAATATGCTATTTGAAGTGGAATTTGTCGTGAAGGAAAACGGCCATTTCGAGACGATCCAAACAGCACTCGTCTACGCGCTCACTGTAACCGAGTGCCGGCGGATCGCCGATGAAATGGCCTCCGAGTTCGAAGTTGACGGGATTCAGTTTTTTATTTCAGAACTCTAGTTTTTATCATGCCATAGCAAAACAGCTTTTTCAAGGGGAGGGGATGACATGGCAACCTTGCTTTTAGACGATCAACCGTTGGTCATTTTGCCACAACTAGCCGTGGCGATCGGGCTGAACGAAAGCATCGTCGTGCAGCAGTTGCATTATTGGCTCGAAAAAAGCGAAAACGTCCATGACGGCTATAAATGGGTCTATAACACGTACGAGGACTGGCAGGAGCAATTCCCGTTCTGGTCCGAGAGCACGATTCGGCGGATCATCACCAAACTCGAAAAGATCGGGATCATCGTCGCGGCGAATTTCAACCGTTCTAAGATCGACAAAACGAAATGGTACCGGATCGACTATGACAAACTGGCCGAATTGACAACGCCGTCCAATCAAAGTGAACAGACGACTGCTCAAAATGACGCCTCGACTGCTCAAAATGAACAGACGACTGACGAAATCGTCAGTCCATCTGCTCAAAATGAACAGTCCATCTGTTCAAGTTGGACAGACGAGCTGCTCAATTTGAACAGACCAATACCAGAGAATCCTACAGAGATTACTACAGAGAAAAAAGAAGAAGTAGAAGAAGACGCGCGCGCGCATTCCTTCCGGGATATTATTCAATTCGTTGAACAAAACGGCTTTGGCACGGTTGGCAGCTACATAGGGGAAAAGATCGTCTCCTGGGTGGACGATACGTCCGAGGAATTAGTGTTAGAGGCGCTTAAAATTGCTGTAGAGAACGGAGCCAAAACGTGGAAATATGTCGAGACCATTTTACGCGACTGGTTCGAAAAAGGCTATCGCACCGTTGACCAGGTGAGAGCGGCACAATTGGCGTTTCGGGAGCAACAACTGAAACGTAAAGCCTCAACTGTTTCCGACGGCGGCCGAAAGATGCGGACCCCAGTAGTGCGCACCGAGATCGTACCGGACTGGCTGAAGATGGACTATAGCCAACCGGAGGATGACGACTTTGACGTCGAACAGGCGCGCCGAGAGCTTGAGGAACGTCTGAAAAAATACAGAGATGGGTGATCGTCGTGGGATACCCGATATGGATCCGATTGGAGTATCGGAATGAGGTTGGATCGGTGATCGGTTTGACGGCCAGCGTATGCTCGGAGGCGGATTTTCTCAATATCCTTGAGCACTGTGGCATCACAAGAACCAATTTGCTGACGGTGAAAATCAATAACAAAGACTACACTGTGTCACGCCTGGATGCGCTATTTACAAAGCTCCAAACGAGTGGGAGGTTATCGGTTTGATGTTGCTGAAATACGCACTCATTCAGCACTTGCGCCGGAAAGGCATCTTTTCTGCTAGCGATGGCCGGGCGCTCTCAAAACTGACCACAGAAGAGATTCAACGTGAATACGAACGGGTGAGAGGTGATCAATCACATGGATTGGTCCAAGGCGACCGTACAGCAACTGGTGACCATCATTCGCTTTGAAGAGTGCCCGGAAATATATAAGCATCGGGCGTGGCAAGAAATGAAACAACGATTAGGGGGAAGAGACCATGAAAAAACAACGTCAATCACTGCATGGACCAGTGAAAATCAGCTATCTCACGCCGGAAGAACTGGAAGCGTACCGAAACCGTCCGCGCAAATACTACGATGACGACAACCGACGAATCATTGACTGGCGCTGGCCGAGATCAAGGGGGACACGGCGATGAAACTGAAAAGACTATTCAAGCTGCAGAGGGAGTTAGACGAACGCATTGTGAAAGAGAAAGGACTTAGCGGGCAGGATTTGTTGCCAAACAAGGTTTTAGCTCTGCAAGTGGAACTTGGCGAGCTGGCGAACGAGTGGCAGATGTTCAAGTATTGGAAGGGAGATCCTCGACCAAGAACTGCATCACTCCGCAATCCAGCGGTGATGATGCCTGAGGATCAAGAATGGTATAACCCACTGCTTGAGGAGTACGTGGACTGCCTTCACTTTGCATTATCGATCGGTATCGATACAGGCAATGATGATCTTACGTTTGTTATGCCAAATACAGACTCAGACATTATATACACATTTATTGAACTCAATGCAATAGCGGCAGAACTGTTAGATCGCCACTCAATGGGAATGCTTGTGGATACAGATATTTTGTACATTGACCTGCTTGAAAAGTTATTTGGATTAGGAAAACAGCTTGGTTTCACATTTGATCAAATTGAGGCTGAATATCTCCGTAAAAACGCAATCAACCATCACCGCCAGGAATGCGGATATTGAGAGGTGGCGACTACAATGGATGCTCAGCACTGGCTGGATGAGCTCAACAAAAACCAAATCCTCCGCAATGTGCAAAAGCTGCTCGAGACACAGACTGAAAAAGGGATTCAGAAATATGGAACGACTGTGACTCCAGCGCATTATACGTTCCCTGAATGGTTGGAGCATTTGCAGCAAGAAATGATCGATGCCGTCGTGTATTGCGAGGTGTTGAAGTTTAAATATGCGCACTTAATAACGCTTGAAAAGCTAAATAGGGAAAGGAGAGAACGGAATGAACGATAAAGAGCTGTTGCAGAAGATAAAAAACGTTAGAACAGCCGTGAAGGAGATTTACGGAAATGTCAACACCATCACATACCCTATTTATATGGTTGATTGGCTTATTGAACAAGCGAAGAAAGCGGAACGGTATGAGAAGGCGTTGCGAGAAATTGCTAATGAGCAAGAAGTCGGAGAAGGCGACTTCAATGCTGACGATGTTGCCAACAACCTAATAGCCACTGCCAAAGAGGCATTGGAGGGAACCGAATGATCTATTTCAGCAAGAAATGATCGATGCCGTCGTATATTGCGAGGTGTTGAAGTTTAAATATGCGCACTTAATAACGCTTGAAAAGCTAAATTCGGATGTGAATATTGAATGAAGCGTCGTAAGCGGAAGGCCAAATGGTATTTGTTATATCGCAGAGAAAACCATGATGCAGTTTATGTGTATGAGCCGTTGCGAAAATGTGAGCTGCGAAGCAGGATTCGGCGCGGGTGGAAAGTGATCGAATGAAACAAAAAAGCCGGGATCCCTCCCGACAGCCTCAACATCATTATATCACAGCGGAGGGATCCAAGTGAGAAGAGCGCAAGAATTGCAGATTGATATAGATAACATGACGGTTTCACATCCCGTTGTACCTGGCAAAGTGATTGTGATTATTGTTGATGGGGTGCAAGGTAAGGCGAAAGTAGCAGAAGCAGTTGAGCATGGATATACGATTATCGAAACAGCGAAAGGCAAGACAGCACGGATCAAGTATGAGGAAAGCGAGCTGTTCTAAGGATGAAAATGATTGTCCTGCCACCAATATCAGAGGACGATGCATTGGAGCTGGCGGAATATCTCAATGTTGCGATCGCCTATATAGGAGATCCAGACAGCTCTGGTTTATATCAGTTGTTTCATTTTCTACGTGAAAAGTGCCAGGAGATCGAGGATGAACGCTGGCGCAACGATCCGAGAAACTGGGGAGCTTGCTGTCCTTGGCCGGATGATGATTTTCCGTTTTAAGGAAACACAAGAGTAATTATTGTTTCGTTGGGAGAAGAAAAAATGAACAAACTTCCTTGGAACAAAACAATACCACGACAAATGGCTATCGATGATTTTTCAGGGGAAGGGGTTAAATGTCCATATTGCGGACAATACAAACAGCTCTTAGTTAGCATTGTTCTTGCAGAGGGGATGGACTATATCTGCGAAGAATGTAGAAAACATGAAACATTAGCGGATTTATTTAGACCGCCTTCGCAAAAGGAATTTGCGAAAAGAATCAAATCGGCATTGGAGGAAACAAAATAAGCATTGTGTTTCATAGTGGACTTCTAATGTGAAGTGTAGAAAAGGGAGATGAACAATGAAAACTATCGCTATTGATATAAGGGAAAGTGTGTTTGATAACGAAACAGAAGCTATCATGTACGTGACAAAAGATGATGAAGTTGAACCATCACAGTATATATTTGCTATTCCATCCATTTCGTTTTCATGGAGCGCGAAAGATGAAAGTGAATTAAAAAGTTTTTTTCCATTTAATTTGTTTGGTGATAAGGAAAAAGAAAAGAGATTACTTAACGAAATGAAAAAAGCCATTCGTGCGTTTTAGACACATAATGCGCAGTAAATAAAGGAGGGAGAGAACGGATGAATCATCTGCAGCAGGTGTTTAATTACAGCGGTAGCCAGGTGCGGACGATTGTAAAAGACGGAGAAGTGTGGTTTGTGGCTAAGGATGTTTGCGAAATTCTTGATATTTCTGACGCGCGAAAAGCAGTTCAGAGGCTCGATGAGGATGAGCGGAGTTTAATTCCGGTCACCGATTCGCTGGGAAGAAAACAAGAAACATTCATTGTGAATGAGCCTGGTTTATACACGCTCATTTTAGGAAGTCGCAAATCAGAGGCTAAACAGTTTAAGCGATGGGTCACACATGAAGTCATCCCCACCATCAGGAAAACGGGCGGATACGTAGCGAACGATGATTTGTTCGTGGAGACCTATTTAAAACATGCGGATGAACAGACGAAATTGTTATTCCGCGCTACATTAGAAACAGTCCGAAAACAAAATGAACAGATTGCGGCGATGCAACCGAAAGCTGACTACTTTGACGCGCTCGTTGATCGTCGGTTGTTGACAAACTTTAGAGATACGGCCAAGGAGTTGAAAATCAAACCCAAGGCTTTTATCGATTGGCTGCTAGAGAAAAAGTATATATATCGAGACCAAAAAGGAAAGTTGAAGCCATATGCTCAATACGTGCCGTCTCTCTTTGAATTGAAGGAATGGGAACGAAATGGACGAGCTGATGTTCAAACGCTTGTGACGCCGAAGGGACGAGAAACGTTCCGAATCTTGTTACAAAAGGCAGCCGTTTTGATATAATGGAATCAAAACCAAATATGTCCAAGACCGAGAGCGTGAGGACACTGATGATGCAGGGAGATCCCTGTATGATTGGTGTCCTCTTTTCTTTTGCGATGAAAGGGGAGGGAAAACGGATGCGCACCATGCAGGATCAAATGCAAAAATGGATCAAGGCTAACAATATGACCTATCGGCCAGAGCGGAACCGGAAAGAACGGAAGCATAAACGGAACAAGGAGCGGATGACGGAGCGGGAGATTAAGGAGCTGATGGGCGTCTGCCGTCCGGTGTATCGGCGCGGCAAAGGCGGCGCATTTCGCCAGCGATAGGAGGGAGAACGTTGAGAGAGTTCATGCTTCCGGAGATTGATCGCGCGGCTACTAAAAGGGCGGTGGAGGCGGCGTTGGAGAAATACCGGGTCTACCTGCTGACGCTTCGGCTGGATGAAATGCCAAGGGTCACGCAGTGTTACTCGCTTGTGCCTACATCGTCCAATCAGTTTCGCTCCTCAACAGAAAGCATCGCAATCCGTAACGTCGATTATGAGCGGGAGCGGGAAGAGTATATCCGGCGGATCACCAGTGCAGTAAATCGCCTAAGCAAATGGGAGCGTGCCATTATTGTCCGACGATATATGTCGTTTGAAGATGTCTACGACTATGAAGTGTATCCTGAGCTTGGCATGAGTGAACGGAAGTATTACCGGCTGAAATCGAGAGCATTTTACAAGCTCGCCTTTGCTTTAAAAATCGAAGTGTATCGCGAGGAAAAAAGCGAGGTGACTCTATCGTGAACTTTGTACAGCCGATTCGCGATCCGGAGAAGATTGCAGCCATGAAGAAATATTTGCTGCAACGAAGCAAACGCAACTACATCCTGTTTGTCCTCGGCATCAACACAGGACTGAGAATATCAGACCTATTGCAATTGAAGAAGGAAGATTTGCTGCAAACACACTTGAAACTGCGGGAGAAGAAGACGAGAAAGGAAAAGAGGATCCGAATTCCGCCGGCTATACGAAAGGAGCTGATCGAGTATGCCAAGACGCTCAAAGATGGTGAGTATGCCTTTCGAAGCCGACAAGGAGGCAACCGGCCTATTGATCGTTCCACGGCCTATCGCATTTTGCGGGAGGCGGCTGAATATGTGTCACTGGATGAAGTAGGGACGCACACGCTCCGAAAGACGTTTGGTTATCATTTTTATCAACAAACCAAAGACGTGGCTATGCTCCAAGAGCTGTTCAACCATTCCAGCCCTCACATTACGCTGAAGTACATTGGCGTCAACCAAGATGCGATGGATAAGGCGATGCTGAAGTATAAAATTTAATTTTTTGCCCTGTAGTACATCATAAAAAAGCGTGTGGTGCACTCATAAAAGAAAAGGTTTTGAGGCTAGAACTATCAAGGGGTTGAGCCATTCGGCGAGTGCATCAGTCTGTAAATTGAAGTGAACTCATTGGAGGGAGAGCAAGTGTTAGTCGAGGAAGCGAAAAAGCAAATTGAATACTTGCAAGAATACATTCGGAAGATCGAAAACTACACGCCCACCACGATGGAAGAGGAAGCCGTCTACTTATATGTGCAGCTGGAAAGTGTCACGAAGGTGGTGCAGGAGCTAAACAAAAAGGGGTACCGGATCGGGAAGCGGAAACTCACGACAGTGGATGTGTCCAACATCATTCGCGGCAAACCAAAAGACGAAATGCACGAGCTGGCTAAGCGAATGTTTATGAAAAACAGGAAACGTGGGAGTCGGCATTGGTGAGATGAAGTTAACATAATAGTGGCAGAAAAAAGGCAGATTTTTGGCGGATTGTTTGGCCGTAAAGGTGATATGATGGTAGCATAGGGCGGGTTGAACCAAAGCCTGAGATTCCCCTTCACCTGACGTCACCCGATCGGGTGGCGTTTTTATGTTGTGGAATTTATCCGAAAGTATCAGAGTTGATATTTGTGAAAGAGTGGACTAAATACTTTTGGTCGTCGAGATTTGTCGAACTAATGATGCAGGAAAATACCTCCTTTTGTCGTATTGAGTAGGCGGAAGGAGATGGTGTTATGTCTAATGTCCATATTTTTTGGGATAATAGCAATATACACATAGTTGGGTTACGAAAAGTGATGCCGATATTCGAACCTAATGAAGATCCTTATTTATTTAGAAGTTTTTTCAAAGGTTTGTTTGAGGTTGCTCATAGAAACAGAAATGTTAAAAGTGCATATGTAGTTGGAAGTATTCCTCCTAAAAACTCAAGCCTATGGTCTCATATCGAATCCTTAGGAATTCATTTGGAGCTTCTTGAGAGAACTGCGAGTAATAAAGAGGCTGGCGTTGACCAAACATTACAAACCTGGATGCTTAGACAAGCATTTGATAATATAGGTTCGAATGATACGTTTGTTGTACTTACCGGTGACGGATCTGGTAGTAAATTGGGTAAAGGATTTTTGGCGGATTTACAACGGATACACAATTTAGGATTTAACTTTGAGGTTATTTCGTGGGAACACGGGACAAATGGAAATCTACAAAAATATGCACAAGAGAAAGGTAAGTTTATATCCCTTGAGAATTTTTATTACAATGTAACTTTTATAAAAGGGAAACGAAGAGCTGATGAAAATATCGATTTTAGCAAAATTAATTAAGCGCCTTTTTGGGCGCTTTTTTATTTGGAGGGAAAACCATGCGGGATTTAAAGGTGAATATAATCTGGCACGTTATCGCTGAGACAGATGGCTGCATGGTTGTTGGCTTTTGTGTTGATGGAAAGCTGGCGTCTATTGTTTCAGGAGAGCCAAATGAGTTGTATGAAAAGCTGAAGCACTTCTTTTAAGACAAGGAGTAGTGACAATATGCCAGCTAAGCCATTGAAACCGTGCGCCGTTCCTGGCTGCCCAAACCTCACACAAGGACGATACTGCGAACAGCACAAGTACAAAGAACAACAAAGCAAAGCAGAACGACATCGGTATTATGATGAACATCTCCGCGATCAAACTGCCCGCGACTTTTACCACAGCAAAGAATGGCAGCGTATTCGACATGCAGCATTGGTTCGTGATCATTATCTGTGCCAGCATTGTCTTGCTAAGCAACGCATCACACCGGCTGACGTGGTGGACCATATTGTGCCGGTGCGGGTTGATTGGTCATTACGCCTATCGTTAGGCAACCTACAGTCACTTTGCAACCCGTGCCACAACAGAAAAACATCCGAGGACAAAAGGAAGTACGGGGAGGGGGCGGGGTAAAAATTTTTCGCCGGGCGGCTCTGGACCGCGCGCCCCCCTCGGCGTGCACAAAGTTCCCTTTTTGGCGTAAAAGGGGGTTGACAGTTTTTGGGCAAAATCTAAATGAAAGGTGGTGTTGAAAATGGGCCGACGTGCGAAGCCGGTTGACTTGATTTTAATTCAGGGGACAAAGCATTTGACGAAAAAGGAAATCGATGCCCGGAAGGAGGCCGAGGCGAAGCTCCGGCCAAATGACGACAAGGTGAGACCGCCAAACTGGCTCGATGATGTGGCAAAGAAGGAGTTCAAGCGGATCGTGAAGGAGCTGAAAGAGATCGGGTTGGTCACAAACGTCGATGTGAATGCTCTTGCCTTGTATTGCGACGCCTATGCCAACTATGTTAAGTGCTCGCAGATCATCGAGGAAGAGGGGCTCATGGTTGAATACACCAATAAAGCGGCGGAGACGAATAAGGTTCCTCACCCTCTCCTCACGAAGAAAAAGCAACTGCACGAGCAAATGAAATCGCTGGCCGTTGAATTTGGATTGACGCCAAGCTCTCGGGCAAAATTGGCCTTGCCAAAAGAGGAGACAAAGCAACCGACACCGTTTGAACAGGAGTTTGGTGATGTATGAGCCTAAAACAATGGCTCATTGACTATTCCCACGATGTCATCGACGGCCGGGTGATCGCCTGCCAGAAACATAAATGGGCATGCATGCGTTTTTTACGGGATATCGAAAGGGAAGGGACTGATGACTTTCCCTATATTTTTGACGAAACGAAAGCGATGCGCTTCCTCAAGTGGATGACGTTATTTAAACACACAAAGGGCGTCTTAAAAGGGCAGCATATCCGTCCTCATGAGATCCAGGTGTTCGTGTTCGGAAATATTTATGGCTGGGTGCATAAGGACACGGACTATCGGCGTTTTAAAAAGGCGTATTGGCAGGTAGGCAGAAAAAACGCAAAGTCGCAAAGTTTGGCTTGCGTAGCCTCATATGAGGCTATGGCATTCGGCGAAAACATGTCGGAAGTATATATCGGCGCGACGAAAACGGAACAGGCAAGGATTGTATGGAAGGAAACCGAAGCTATGTTGGCCGGTTGCCCGGAACTCAAAGGGAAGTACGAAGTGAAATACGGGGCGATCCATCACCCGAAAAGTCGGTCTATTATTCGGCCACTTTCCAAAGAGGATCGGAAGACCGGTGACGGTTTAAACCCGCAATGCGGGATTATCGATGAGTATCACGCCCATGACACGGATGAGATTTACAATATTCTTGACTCCGGTATGATCGCTAGGGCGCAGCCGTTGCTGATGATCATTACGACGGCCGGCGCAAACTTGAACAATCCGTGCTATCGAAGTGAATATCAGTATGTTTCAAAGCTATTAGATCCGAACAGCCCCGTTGAGAACGACCAATATTTCGCGATGGTCAACGAACTGGATAAAGACGAGGACGGAAATTTGATTGACGACATTAAGGATGAAAAAGCATGGCTGAAAGCGAACCCGATTGCGGCTTCCTATCCGGAAGGGATTGAAAATATTCGTGCCAAACTCAAAGAAGCGCTTGAAAAACCGGACAAAATGGATGATTTTTTAACGAAAAACATGAACGTCTGGATCAACAAGCGGGAGCAAGCCTACATCTCGGCCGAACGCTGGGCGGCCTGCGGCGCGGAAAACTTGCCGGATATCAGTGGATTGGATGCGTATGTAGGCGTTGACTTGTCGGCAACGACCGACTTAACGAGCGTTTCTATCGAAATTCCATTGAGTGATGGACGATTTGTCGTGCTGTCCCACTCATTCATACCTGAAGAAAAGCTAGACGAGCGAGTGAAAACCGACAAAATACCATTCGATCAATGGGCTCGTCAAGGATGGATTACCACAACGCCAGGCGCGGTCGTTGATTACACGTTTGTTCGTGAGTATATCAAGGCGATTGCAGAAACACATGGCGTTTCGGTGAAAGAAATATGTTATGACAAATATAATGCACGTCATTTGATGCAGGAACTTGAGGCAGATGGGTTCGTGACAGTAGAAATTCCACAAGGGATTCGCTATTTATCGGAGCCGACAAAGAATTTTCGAACGAAAGTGTTTGAAAAGAAGATTATTCATAACAATAATCCTGTTTTATCGTGGGCAGTCGGCAACGCGGTGACACGAAAAGACGCCCAGGAGAACATTATGCTGGATAAATCGAAGAGCACGGACCGGATCGACCCACTGGCGGCGCTTATTAATGCCCACGCCCGGGCGATGTTTGCGAATGCCGAGTCGGTTGACGTATCAGAATTTGCGACCGATGACTTTTTAGACAGACTGTGGGGTTGATAAAGTGAAGAAATTAAGGAAAATCTTTCGTGATTACGCGGAAGATTTTTTTATTTTCATTGGTCTAATGCTTATCAACATCGCGACGTTCCGATTAAGCGTGACGGCAGGGCTGTATATGCTGGGTTTTTCTTGTTTAGCCGTCGGCATTTTTGCAGCGCTGCATCCACCGAAGCGTTATCCGCCGTGAGGGAGGTGAGAACTGAATGTTTTTCCGACGCGCTTTGGAACGAAGAAGTACGGAATACAGCTTGAACGATCCGGCTCTTTTAGATTTTCTTGGCATTTCTCCAGGTGATGTGAATGTTTACGGAAAAAATGCTTTGAAAGAAGCGACGGTTTACGCCTGTATTAAAATCTTGGCTGAATCGATTTCGAAGCTCCCCTTAAAGATTTATCGAGAGGACGAAAATGGGGTCAATAAAGCGACCAAACACTATTTATATAAGTTGCTAAAGCTCCGTCCCAATCCGTATATGTCGGCATCTGACTTCTCCAAGTGTAATGAAACGCAACGAAACATATATGGAAATGCGTACGTCAACATCGAGACAGATGAAAAGGGCCGGATTGTGGCGTTTTGGCCTATCGATGCGAGCAGAGTACGCATTTGGTTTGACGATGTCGGCCTTTTCAGCAGCAAAAACCACATCTGGTATGAAGTCGATGTCGGAACCGAACGGCGGAAGCTCATGCCAAACGAAATTTTACACTTTAAAAGCAGCATTACGCTCGATGGCATTGTCGGGGTTCCTCCTCTTGATTATTTGCGGGCGACGGTGGAGAATGCGGCGGCGGCCGGACGGTTTATCAATAATTTTTACAAGCAAGGGTTGCAAGTGAAAGGGATCGTTCAGTACGTGGGCGATTTAAACCCAGAAGCGCAGAAGAAATTCAGGGAAAAATTTGAGGAAATGTCATCAGGGCTAAAAAACAGCCATCGGATTGCACTCATGCCGATCGGATATGAGTTCAAACCCATCAGTTTAACGATGTCCGATGCGCAATTTTTAGAAAACACAGAGCTCACGATCCGGCAAATCGCCACAGCGTTTGGGATTAAGATGCACCAGCTCAACGATTTGAGCCGGGCAACTCATACGAATGTAGCTGAACAGCAACGGCAGTTTTACGTGGATACATTGCTGCCGATTTTAACAATGTATGAGCAAGAGATGACGTATAAATTGTTTCTTGACAGTGAAATTGACGCTGGATATTACGTGAAATTCAATGTTGACAGCATGCTTAGAAGCGACATTAAAACGCGTTATGAAGCGTATGGCATCGGAATTGAGAAAGGTTTTATTACGCCGAACGAGGCGAGGGCATTAGAAGAGAAGCCACCTTTACCTGGCGGTGACCAGCTTGTATTTAATGGTAACGTTATTCCATTGACGATGGCCGGCCAACAGTACATGAAAGGAGGTGGTGACAGTGGGCAATCAAGCACTGAAGGAAACAAAGGAAATCCGGGCTCTTCCAGTGAAAATTGAGGTCCGTCAGTCAGGTGAGGAAGAAGAAAAACGCACCATCTCTGGGTCGATCAAGTACAACACGGAAAGCGCGGAGATGCGGGACTGGTGGGGCGACACGTTCGTCGAAGAAATCGCGGCCGGCGCGTTTGATGAAAGCCTAAAAACACGCGGTGTCGTCGGTCTCTGGTCGCATGACACGTCTAAAGTGCTTGGAAGCACGAAAAGTGGGACGTTGCGCCTGGAGAGTACGGAAAAAGAGTTGCGCTTCGAGTTGGACTTGCCGAACACCACAGTCGGCAACGATGCCTGGGAGATGATTAAGCGCGGTGATGTCGATGGTGTATCGTTTGGGATGCGAGTCACAAAAGATAAATGGTCGCAGGTCGATCGCGACGGCAAAAAAATCTACAAACGTTCCATTTTGGATGCGGAACTATATGAAATTTCCCCGGTGGCTTTTCCGGCTTATCCGGCCAATGAAGTGTCTGTCCGGTCGCTTGATGAGTACCGGGAGCAGCAAAAACGCGCCTCAAATGAATACAAAAAACGGAAACTAGCCATCGAGTTAGAGCTGATGTAATCGGCTCTTTTTTATTTAACTATGGGAGGTTGAAAGAGTATGGGGAAAGAACTGCGTGAGATGTTGCAAAAACTGGAGCAGATGAAAGCGGAAGTCCGCACTCTCTTAGCAGAGGATAAAGTCGATGAAGCCGAAAAACGTATGGAAGAAGTACGAGCGCTGCAAAAGAAAATTGAAGTACAGCGGCAATTAGAGGAAGAGGAGCGTGGCGGATTGGGCCTGGGCGGTGCGTATTCAGCCAGCAATGAAACACGCGCTGTCACGAAGGAAGATGCCGAATTGGAACAGGAGTATCGACAAATCTTCATGAAGGCGATTCGCCGGCGCCCGGTTTCTCCGGATGAGCGAAGCATTATCGCAGAATACGAAAAGCGCGCCGTCATGAATGAAGGAGGAGCCAATCCGGCGATCCCTGACGGAGATTCGTCCTTGATCGTTCCAAAAGACATTCAGACGCGCATTAACGAGATCATGCGAGCGCAAAACGATCTGTCTCAATATGTGCGCGTCGAGGAAGTGACCACCTTATCGGGCTCGCGTGTGCTGGAGAAAGACGAAACGATGACACCGTTTGCGTTGATTGATGAATACGGCGTGCTCCCGGAAACGGATAATCCTAAATTCGTGGCTGTCTCGTACTCTGTGAAAAAACGCGGCGGCATCTTGCCGATTACGAATGAGCTTTTAGCTGATAGCGATCAGAACATTATTAATTACATCACGCGTTGGATTGGTAAGAAGGCCGTCGTTACGCGTAACAAGTTGATTACAGATCTCCTGCTGACTATGACTCCGAAAGATTTAGCGGATCTTAAAGCGGTTAAAAAGGTATTCAACGTTGATTTAGATCCGGCCATCAGTTTGAGTTCTATTGTATTGACCAACCAAGACGGATATAACTGGTTAGATAGCCAACAAGATGCGAATGGTCGCTTCTTGCTGCAAGATGATATCACACAGCCGGGGCGGAAGCTGTTGTTTGGCCGTCCGGTCGTCGTATGTTCCAATCGCTACTTGCCGTCGATCACTGGAACGACGAACAAGGCTCCCATTTTCATTGGGAATCTTGAAGAGCTTATCGTGTTGTTCTCGCGGCGATTCTTTGAGTTGGCGGCAACGAAAGAAGGCGGCGATGCATTTAAACGCGATACGACGGATTTACGCACGATTATGCGTGACGACATTAAATTTTGGGATACGGGCGCGGCTGTATATGGCCAATTGAAACTGAGCTAATGACGGGGGTTATCCCCGTCCCCTTTTATTGGGGGTGATTGTTTTGATTATTACGCTTGATGAAGCGAAGCAATGGCTGCGCGTTGAGCATAGTGACGAGGATAGTTTAATTAATACGCTGATTAGTGCAGCGGAAAAGTACTTGGTTAATGCGACAGGAAATACATTTGACAGTACGAATGAGTTGGCCAAGCTGCTCTGCTACGTTCTAGTCGCCGATTGGTATGAAAATCGTGACATGATCGGCAAGACGAGCGAAAAAGTGCGGCATACGGTCGAGAGCATCGTGGCTCAGTTGACTCATTGCTACGATAGCGCGACAACAACGTAGAAAGGGGAAGGATTCATGAGCGATCAGGCTGAAAATCGCGTTGAAAATGAACTGAAAAGCCTTGTCTTAGTGTCCCCATCGGGGCATAAATACGAGGTGACGGTATCAGATTCGGGGAATTTGATCGTGAAGTACAAAGGTGAAGGGCCATGAACCCTGGAGAACTAAAGGATCGCCTAACATTTTACGAAATCCTTTTCGATAATGGTGAAGAACAGCTTGTAGAGCGATGCAAGCTCTGGGGTCAAGTGAAATTCAAAAAGAATAAATTCACTGACCAACAGCCTGAAAAATCGTATCAGATCATTATTCGGGCGAATAAGGCGGTAAAGCCGTTAATGAAAGCTCTTTGCCAGGGGAAATGGTACGACATTATGGCCGTGGATGAGGGTGAACCGGGCTATTTTATACTGGATTGCACACTCGGCTACGTTCATAGCCTCAATGATCGCTGTACGGTGTCACGGCTTCAAGAAGTGGAACTGGCGATTGGAGAAACGGTTCATCGCCCCGTTGTTGTAATGGAGCAAATCCCGTGCGAATTGGTGAAAATCGATTCCGGCGACACGAGACAAACCGATACGACACACAATATCCGGTTGTTGTATAAAATTCATATGGAAACGCATCGAAACATTAAAATTGGCGACAAAATTGAGGTCAATCACAGAGGACAAACATTCCGGTTTACCGTGAAGGAATGCTTTAAATATCATACCTTCCAAGAGGTTATGGCGGAAATAGAAGGTGAAGCGTAATGTTTCAGCTCAAAATAAACAATTTCAAAAAATACGAAGAGCAGTTTATTTTCCTCAAGGAAAATCTCCCTAAAGAACTGGAAAACTACTTATTGGACGTCGCCAAAGGTTTGCTTCGTCTAGCAAAAGTGAGGACGCCAAAAGACACGGGGAAATTAAGGAGCGGGTGGGAAATTGGCGAGCTGAAGAGGGAAGGCGATGATTTGATTATCGTCGTCTATAACAAGGAGTTTTATGCCCGTTTTGTGGAATACGGCCATAAAGTAGTGATTAATAAAAAAACAGTCGGGCACGCTCCGGGATTTTATATGTTGACAGTATCGATAAAGCGTATCAAACGCCAAATCCCGCGTCGGTTGAAAAAACATTTTGACAAGGTGCTGAATTCATTATGATGACAGCTATTCGAAATGCGGTGATCGGCAAGCTCAAAACAGCCTTTCCGGACCATAAAATATACGGCGAAAAAGTGGAACAAGGCCTAAAAAAGCCTTGTTTTTTTATTACCATTTTGCCTGGCGATGTGATTGAGCTGAACAAGTCAATGCAACAAAGAGAAATCACCATCGATATTCAGTATTTATCCAAGGAAGAAACGAACGCCAAAAACGTTGAAATGGCTGATTTGTTGAATGATTTGTTCCGAAACGTCACCTTTGACGGGCTGACAGTAAACGTTATGGAACGGAGATTTGAAATCGTGGATGATATTCTCCATTTTTTCCTCGATCTCGACTTCATTGTGATGTTGAGCGATACAACGCAGCATGACCTCATGCAAGAAATCATTCATAACAAGGAGGTATGGTGATGGGGTTACCTCAAGTCAATATCGTATTTAAGACACTTGGAGCAACAGCTATTCAACGTGGTGAGCGAGGAATTGTCGCATTGCTATTAAAAGATACGGCTGCTCTCGGTGCGCATGTTTTAACGAGCGTTACCGATATTCCTACCGACTTATCGGTTGCGAATAAAAAACAGATCGAACTCGCTTTCATCGGCGGTGAGCGGACGCCGAACAGAGTGGTGGTGTACGTCTACGATCCGAATGCTAAGGTGACGAACGGAACGCCACTGGATGCAGCGTTAAACTATTTGGAGACAGTGAAATTTGATTATTTTGTTTTTCCGGAAATTGAGGAAACAGACAAAACAAAAATTACGACATGGATCGGTTTACAGCGCGCCAACGGCAAGATGGTGAAGGCTGTATTGCCCCATCATGCGGCCGATAAAGAGTACATTATTAACTTCACGACGGAAAACATTGTGGTCGGCGATACGACGTATACAGCAGCCCAATATTGCTCGCGCATCGCCGGATTGATCGCCGGAACGCCGTTGACTATTTCAACGACCTTCCAGCCGTTGCCGGAAGTGGATAGTGTGCAGAGCTACACAAAAGACCAACTCAATACGGCGATCGATAATGGTGAATTTGTGATTTACCATGACGGCGAAAAGGTGAAGGTTGGGCGCGGGGTGACGTCGCTAGTCACGACAACGCAAGATAAAGGGGACGATTTCAAGAAAATTAAAATCGTCGATATCCTCGATCTTATGTATATGGACATTCGCAAGACGATCGAGGACAGATATATCGGTAAATACGCCAACAGCTATGACAATAAAGTGCTGCTCATTCAAGCAATTAATGCGTACTATGAGCAGTTGGAGATTGACGGGCTGCTCGATGTTGGGAAAAATAGAGCGGAAATTGATTTAGAACAGCAACGGGTCTATTTACGCTCGGTCGGCGTCGATGTGGATGCGATGAAAGAGCAGGAGATCAAGGAAGCAAACACGAGAGATAAGGTGTTTATCCTTTCTCGTATCCGTCCTCTCGATGCGATTGAGGACATTGACATGAAAGTGCTCATTTAATTTAAGGAGGTGCTGACGAATGGAACGAATGATTCCTGAACGCGCCATTTCCGGTACGCATGGAGAAGTATGGATCGACGGCGAAAAATTTGCGGAAGCATACGGATTGCAGGCAAAGGTGGACTTTATTAAGGAAAAAGTGCCAATGTGTGGTGCTCCGAACGGCCAAGGTCAAAAATATATGGGATGGGAAGGCAAAGGGACGTTGCGAATCACAAAGGTGAACTCCCGACTGACACGCAAGGTGGCCGAGCAGGTGAAGCGTGGTGTTTTGGAACCGATGACGATCGTGAGCAAGCTGGCCGATCCAGCGGCATTCGGCGCGGAACGTGTTGTATTGAAAGGTTGTACTTTTGACGATCTGACTCTCGCGGACTGGGAATCGGGGAAAATCGTTCAAGAAGAGAAGCCGTTTACTTTTAATGATTTTGAATTTATCGACTATATTGAATAGGCAGAGGGGCAACCTTCTGCTTTTTGTCATGAGGAGGGAACACAATGAGCAATGTGGTTGATATTTTACTCAAAATGGATGCGGAAAAGCTGGAATTACCAAAAAAACTCGTGGAAATTAAACGGTTGAGCGAGCTGGCCGGCGAGCCGGTCGTTTTTGAAATTCGAGCGTTGACACAGACACAGTTTGAAGAGATTCAGGATATGTCTACAAAGTTTGATCCAATTTCAAATAAAGCGGACGTCGATGTTTTTACTATCAAACTAGAAACGATCTTAAAGGGCGTTGTTTCTCCAGAGTTAAAACGGAAGGAGTTGTTAGAGCATTATAAGGTCCCGACACCATATGATTTGATTCGGAAACTATTTACGCCTGGTGAAATTGATCGGCTATATAACGAAATCAGCGATTTAAGCGGGTTTGGCGAGGGGGCCGTTGAAGAAGTAAAAAAGCCGTAAAGGAAAACGGTTATGTACAGATGATGTACTGGTATTGGAAAAAGAAAGGCATCCGGCCCTCAGTTTTTTATCAAATCCCTTATGGGGAGCTGACGATTATTCGCGCTTTCTATGAGTTAGAAATAGAAGAAGAAAATGAGAAAATTAAAGCTTTATCCGGCATGCCGTGCCCAGCGCTGCTATGGTGAGGTGAGGAGATATGGCAAGAGGCCAACGACTCGAGGCGGAAATTTCCGTTAAGGATAGCGCTACGCAGAGTATTGAAAAAGTCATTCGGTCGAATGAAAAACTGAAAAATGAAATGCTGCGCCTCAAGGCCACGATGGATAAGGTGCAGGAAAGTACCAAAAAGCGCTGGGAAATGCGGGTCGAAACGGCGAAAGCGAAAGAGAAGCTGGAGACGTTAGCTGATGCTATTGATCGCGTCCGAAATCGGGCAGCGTTGACCATGGAACGTTTACGGCTGCTGGGATCAGTGATCGGAACGGCATTGGGCGCCGGAGTAGCAACCGCGTTAAAAAGCGGGGCTGATTTGGAAAAATACATGATCTCGATGGAGCATTTCATCGGCGTTCAAAACAAAGGGATGAGCCAGCAACAAGTAAAAAAATCAGCTCAAGAGTACTTGGCGGCTTTGCGAAAAAACGCGAATGAAACGCCGTTTGAAACTGGCGAGGTCGTCCAGACTGGTGTTCGTGCTCTAGGTATCGCTGGTGGAAATACGCAAGAAGCTATGAAATTGCTAAAACTAGCAGAAGATATGGCAGCCTTGACGCCTGGCAAAACCCTTTCTGAAGCGATTGAGGCCCTTGCTGATGCGAAAACGGGCGAATTTGAGCGCCTCAAAGAATTCGGATTTAAAGTGACGGCCCAAGAGTTTAAAGGATACGTTGGAAAAGGCGTCAATGCAAACTTAACCGCAGCTGAAACACAGAAAGCTTTCAATACACTAACCGACCAAAAATTGAGCCCGTTCTTTGCCGGTGGGGCGCAAAAGCTTTCGCAATCTACTGCGGGAAAAGCGAGCACCATCGTCGGAAACCTAAAAAGCGGCCTGCAAGACGCTGGATATAACATGTTGAAAGGGATTAAGCCTGAAACTCTTGATAAGATGGTCAAGATGAGCGAAAACATCGGCAAATCCATCGGCGATGCAGGTGCTAAAATGGTCAATGCCTTTGCCAAAGCGGCTCCACATATTAAGTCGGTGGCCACAGCATTAGCAGCCGTAACAGCCGGGGTCATTTCGTTCCGTATCGCTTTTGCCGGCTTAACGATGATGCAGACGATTATTACCCTGTTTAAAGCGTGGCGCGCCGGCACGCTGGCCCAGACGGCGGCACAGATCGGCTTGAATGTCGCAATGCTCGCCAACCCGATGACATGGGTGGCTGTCGGGATTGCTGCCTTGATTGCGGCCGGCGTTGCGTTGGTGATGAACTGGGATAAAGTGAAAAAGAAATCGTTAGAAGTATGGGATGTTGTGAAAGAAAAGGTGTCTAATTTTATTAAACCGGTAAAAAAGTGGTTTGATGGGTTAGTAGGAAGTGTCACGAGTTTTATCGACAAAATCACGTCATTCGGAAACATTAAAATTGGTTTGCCAAAATTCCTTGGTGGAAATGGACTATTTCAAAAGAAAGCTATTGGCGGTGTGATTCCTCGTGATAATTATCCAGCCCTTTTACATGAAGGTGAAAAAGTCCTGACGAAGCAAGAAGTCAAGCAAATGGAAAACAGCAAGCGTCAACGTAGTGCATCTGTAACTATCACAGGCAACCAATTTATTATTCGAAATGAATCAGATATTAAAAAGTTAGCTTTAGAACTTGCAAGATACTTAGAACAAGAGGGAGGGTTAATGGCATGAGGGTAAAAATGCAGTTTTGGTTTCGTTATGGCAGAGAAAGTTTGCAATTGCCTGTTAACCCTTCATCTTTTGAAGTGGCAAGTCCTTATGGAATTGAGGTTATTGAAGTCAATAATTTAGGAGAAGCAACGATTCCGAAGAATAGAGGATTGCGCGAATTCCGATTTGAGTCGTTTTTACCGGCTAAATACGACCCGGCCTATTGTGTTCATAATCGAATTATTCCTCCGACCGATTTCATCAGCATCGTTGAAAAATGGCGCGATGCCGAAAAACCAATCCGTTTTATTGTGACGACAGCGAACATTAATACGCTTGTACTCATTCCGGAATTCATCTACCGGCCAAGTCCGCCTGGCAGTCCGGGAGAGGTGCAGTTTTCCATCTCATTAAAAGAGTACAGGGTGCCCGTTATTAAAAAACTGACAACATCGTCAAAATTGTCGGCTAAACCAAAACGTCCGCCAAAATCAGAACCGAAACCAAAAATCTATGTTGTGAAAAAGGGCGACTCACTTTGGAAAATCGCTCAAAATTCGAATATTTATGGTGACGGCAGTAAATGGCGTCAAATTTACGAGGCGAATAAAAAAATGATCGGCAAAAATCCAAACGGCATTAAACCGGGCATGAAGTTGGTGATTCCGTAATGTATCCGGGACAAGCGGAAATAAAGGTCGTTTACAACGATATGGACATCACACACTTCGTCATGTCTGTTGAGTGGAGCGGCGACGTTATGCAAGCTTGTCGTACATTGAAGGTTTCGTTGATGAATACACTTGACGGTCGCAAGCGCCTATTCACGATCGAAAAAGGTAAGGAAATTCGGTTTTATAACAATAGCACTGAGTTATTTCGCGGCGTGATTTTTGCCTACGAAATTAGCAGTGACGGAAACTATTCGATTACTGCCTACGACGAAAACGTGTATCTAACGAAATCAATAGACACGCGAAAATTTACGAACATGAAAGCGTCTGATATTGTTCGTCGGCTATGTTCCGATTTTGGGATTCCAGTTGGTCCTATCGCTGATACCGGTTACGTGATTCCGAAGCTAATTTTACGCGACAAAACTCTATACGACATGATTATTACGGCGCTAACCGAAACGAAAAAGCACACGGGGCGTCGTTTTATTTTGCTCAATAAAAACGGCAAGCTTGTTTTGCAAGAACGAAAAGCGCAAGTAACGCAGTTTATCATCGAAAATGGCGTAAATATCATAAGCGCCAAATATTCGCAGTCCATCGAAGACCTGAAAACGCAAGTAAAAGTGATCGGCGGCGACCCGGATAAAAAGCCGATTGTAAAAACCGTTAAAAATGACGTTCTTATAAAGAAATACGGAATTATGCAGCACCTTGAGAACGCCGACTCGAAACTAACAAAATCACAAATCGAACAACTTGCCCGTCAGCTTTTAAAAGAGCACGGAACAATTAACGATGAAGCAACGGTCGATGCGATTGGAATCGACGAAGTAATCGCTGGCACTTCTGTTTACGTAAAAGAACCACTAACCGGAATCGTCGGCGGCTACTACGTTATTACCGACTCCCATCACTATGAAAACAGAACTCATACGATGTCAATTACGTTGAGTGCCACGGACGAATTACCGACTCTTGAATACGAGGAGGTAAACGAATGAAAGATCGGCTAGAAGGAAACGGCGCTGCTCGCCTAATTCAACTCATGCGCCACCATGGTTATAACAAGGACGTCGACATCGAGCTGGCGACGATCACAAGTGCACCGCCTAATATAAAAGTAAAAATCGACAACATGAACATCGAACTTGACCGCGACGACTTGATTGTCGCGCGGTATCTAACGAAACATAAACGACAAGTAAAGATTGACGGTGGCGCAACGGTAGAAATCGAATACCAAGACGAGTTAAAAGTCGGTGACCGCGTAATTGTGGTGTCAGCTAATAACGGTCAACTTTACTTCGTAATTGACAAGGCGGTGATTTACTAATGGCGCTTTCCCCTTTACAGCCTGCAGAGGAACGAAGCAAAGCGGTCATTCCAACACCCGAGCCTTCACTCACATACCGACTTGATCCCGAAAGGGGCACAATCGGAGGATTTATTGACGGTGACGAAGCGCTTCGGCAATTCATCATAAAAGCGATTCAAACCGCCCGTTTCCGTTATTTAATTTACGATGAACAATACGGATCGGAACTTGAGGACTTAATTGGCGCCGGAGGAACCGAGGAGCTTTTAAACGAAGAAATCCCACGATTGATTCGTGAAGCGTTAATTTATGATGACCGAATCGCTGATGTGCGGGATTTTTCTATTAGGCGTGAAAGTGATCATGTGTACGTCGAATTTACCGTCGTCAAAACAGCCGGAGGAATATTAACCGAGGAGGTGGAGATTTAATTGTGTTTGAAAACCAAACTCTCGAAGTCATACGTCGGCGTATGCTCGACAATATCGATGAGCCTGTTGACAAGCGACAAGGTTCGGTCGTATGGGATTTATTGTCGCCAGCAGCGATTGAATTTGCGCAGGCTTATGTCGCGCTTGATTTAGTGTTGAATTTTGGATTAGGTCTCGAAAATATTCCGCGCGAATATTTAGTCTTGCGTTGTGCGGCGTTTGGTATTACGCCAAAAGAAGCGCTGAAAGCAACCGGTCGAGTTACGTTCACTGGCACGGACGGCACAGTAATTCCAGTCGGCACGCGCTTGAGTACCGACGATGTTGAGCCGATTTATTTCGTCACTACCGAAGAAGGTACGATTACAGGCGGCACGGTTACGGTTGATGCTGAAGCCGAAACGGCAGGCGTAAGAGGGAACGTTGCAGCAGGAAAGATTACGCTTGTTGTCGGTGACTTATCGGGCGTGACATCGGTTACAAACAACGCACCATTTGACGGCGGTGTTGATGAGGAAAGCGACGAGTCGTTGTTACAACGTTACCTCGACCGCGTTCGTAGACCGGCGACATCGGGTAACGCAAATCATTATCGTCAATGGGCTCTTGAAGTGGCGGGAGTTGGCGATGCAAAAGTATATCCGGTTGCAAATGGACCTAAAACGGTCAAAGTCGTTTTACTTGATACAGAAAAAAGAACACCATCACAAGCGATTATTGACGCGGTGGCTAAACATATTGAAAATGAACGACCAATCAACGCGGATGTTGAAGTGGTTGGCGCCACAGAAATTCCGATTAATGTGTCGGCAACCTTAACGCTTGCGGCAGGAAAAACGATAACCGACGCACAGACTGAATTTAAGGAGCTATTAACCGACTATCTTAAGTCGCTTGCTTTCGTCGATCCAATCGTACGATATTCGAAGATTGCAAGTTTATTACTCGATTGTCCGAGCGTTATAGACTATTCGAACCTAACGGTCAATGGTGGTACGGCAAACGTTACGATTGCTGACGGAAACGTAGCGGTTACAGGGACGGTGACATTCGCGTGAAGCTATTAGGAACGGACATCGAGCGCAATGTTGAACGCGATATGTTCGGATACATACCGCGAGAATACGAGGATTACCGCGAGTCGCGAGCGATTGTTAAAACGGAAGCTGCCGAGTTTGAAGCGCTTAACGCCAAAATCGCCGACGTGCTGGCGCAGTTTTTCGTCGACACAGCCACATGGGGACTTTCTCATTGGGAGCGCATTTGCGGTATTCCAATCGATGAAAGTAAGCCGGTTGAGCAACGTCGTAGCGTGATCAAGTCGAAGTTACGCGGTATCGGAACGGTCACGGTCGATTTAATTAAAAACGTTGCCGAAGCGTATTACAATGGCGAAGTTGAAGTAATCGAACAGCCTTCGCTATATACCGTGAAAATCAAGTTCGTTGGTAAACTCGGGGTTCCGCCGAATTTAGCCGACATTCAAAACGCTTTGCGCGGGATTATTCCGGCTCATTTGGCGATAGACTTCGAGTTTTCTTATTTGTTAATAAAAGACGTTCATAACGTAATGACGCTTTCGCAATTGGAAGCGACAACGCTCGATAAATTTGCAGGAGGTGCGTAATATTGGCGAGTAATACACCGCGACTAGGGCTGTATAAAAAAGATCCGATCGCAGATGCCAACGACACGTTTAATATACAGACGATGCTGAATGACAACTGGGACAAAATTGATGGGAAAGTCGCTATCCTAGGACCAGACGGAAAAATTCTATCTGAACAGTTGCCACAACAATCGCTACCAAATGCCAGTATCACACAGGCTGGTATCGTCCAACTCAATGATACGCTGACAAGCGCAAGCACAACCCAGGCAGCGACAGCCAATGCGGTGAAACGGGTGAATGATGCAGTTGTTGCGCATTCGGCTGATACTACTAAACACGTCACACAAGCTGAAAAAGACACTTGGAATAGTATGCAAAAACACAAAGTAACAGCTGATAATGGTACTGCTATACTAATTTCCGGTCAAGATCTAAACAATTTGGTGAATACAGGTTTTTATAATGGAGATAATCTCATAAATTCTCCTGATGGTTCGGCTAGTTGGTTTTATGTTGAAGTTATTAGGCATACTAACTCTGCAAACTATGTAATACAAAAAGCCTTTAAATTAACAGGAACACAACCTACTTTTTATATGCGTATAAGAGATGGCGGAACATGGAGTGCATGGAGTGAAAACCTTTTTACATCTGTAAGTGATGGGAAAGCCCAGCTAGAGTCCACCATCACTGCAAAAGGCGGAACTGTGACTAAAGCTGGGGCAGTTCCGACATTCGCTGAACTTGTTTCAGGAGTGAAAAGTATTCCAATAGGAAAAAAATTTGCAACAGGAACTATAACATCTTCCACTAGTCCAATAACATTCTATAGGTCAGTTGATGGTTATACTTTTAGCTATTTTTACCTTCCATTCAGTATATCGGCAATAGGATTTTTTCCGAGTTACATTTTAGCGAAAAGAACAGGCGATGTGTTTGACCACAGTATATACGATAGTCGTTTTCCAAATGACTATAAAATTACAGCGGTTGGTGCGAAATCTAACTACGGTAGTGTTTCCGGTGCAAGTTTAAGAATGACAAATGTTACCGATTATGCTGCTTACTTTAGATTGCCTGTACAAGGTGGTGGAGTAAATTACGATTGGATAGCATTTGAATAAAAAAAATAAGAGAGGGATTTAAARTGTTGAACTTAATTGGAAGAAGATTATAT
>NZ_LLKS01000008.1:0-11429 GCF_001414205.1 Geobacillus sp. Sah69
GGCCATCGCTCAACGGATAAAAGCTACCCCGGGGATAACAGGCTGATCTCCCCCAAGAGTCCACATCGACGGGGAGGTTTGGCACCTCGATGTCGGCTCATCGCATCCTGGGGCTGTAGTCGGTCCCAAGGGTTGGGCTGTTCGCCCATTAAAGCGGTACGCGAGCTGGGTTCAGAACGTCGTGAGACAGTTCGGTCCCTATCCGTCGCGGGCGCAGGAAATTTGAGAGGAGCTGTCCTTAGTACGAGAGGACCGGGATGGACGCACCGCTGGTGTACCAGTTGTCCCGCCAGGGGCACCGCTGGGTAGCTATGTGCGGACGGGATAAGCGCTGAAAGCATCTAAGCGTGAAGCCCCCCTCAAGATGAGATTTCCCACCGCGTCAGGCGGGTAAGATCCCTCGAAGATGACGAGGTCGATAGGTCCGAGGTGGAAGCGTGGCGACACGTGGAGCTGACGGATACTAATCGATCGAGGGCTTAACCTAACAAGAAAAGTGGAGGCCGCCTGCTTATCGGCGAGGCGCGCTGGAGGGCCTGCGAGCGGGCTTAGCCCGCCGCAGCAGGACCGAAGCGTCGCGAGCCGATGGCGGCCGGAACTAGACAGTGAAAAGCGCAGGCGAGCGGCGGCGAGCCGGAGCTAGACAATGAAAAGTGAAAGCGTCCCGGCTTCTTCCCGAAACGGTTATCTAGTTTTGAAGGAATGACTTTCCTTCTTGACAACATTTATTTTTTAAGTATAATAAATGATGTCGAAACTGAATCGCTTGCCTAGTGGTGATAGCGGAGGGGAAACACCCGTTCCCATCCCGAACACGGAAGTTAAGCCCTCCAGCGCCGATGGTAGTTGGGGCCAGCGCCCCTGCAAGAGTAGGTCGCTGCTAGGCAATTTCGTGGAGGATTAGCTCAGCTGGGAGAGCACTTGCCTTACAAGCAAGGGGTCGGCGGTTCGATCCCGTCATCCTCCACCACTTACACCAATTGTGTATTCTTATCGCCGTAGGGTGGAGCAACAAGCCTTTGCTTCCTCGAAACCGCTTCGAGTTGCCCCGACGCATCTGGCTTCCTCGAATCAGTTAGTAGAGGAAGGGGCAACGAAAAATTTACTCAGAACATGATCGAAACTGAATCATTTCCTATCGCCGCGGGGTGGAGCAGTCCGGTAGCTCGTCGGGCTCATAACCCGAAGGTCGCAGGTTCAAATCCTGCCCCCGCAACCAAAATTGGTCCCGTAGTGTAGTGGTTAACATGCCTGCCTGTCACGCAGGAGATCGCGGGTTCGAGTCCCGTCGGGACCGCCATTCTTTCAAAATTGTGAAAGATGAAAAATACGGCTCAGCAGCTCATTCGGTAGAGACGAGCATCTGCTTCATCGAATTCGCTTCGAGTTGCCTCAACGCATCGAGCGTCTTTGAATCAGCTGGTAGAGGAAGAGGCACAGAGCAATTCAACGAGCGAGTTAAAAAATAATATATGGCTCGGTAGCTCAGTCGGTAGAGCAAAGGACTGAAAATCCTTGTGTCGGCGGTTCGATTCCGTCCCGAGCCACCATCAAACTATAAATTATACCGGCTTAGCTCAATTGGTAGAGACGAGCATTCGCATCGTTGAATCTGCTGCGAGTTGTCCCGACGCATCCTACTTCTTTGAATAAGCTTGCAGAGGAAGGGACACCTAGCATTTGACTTCCTTGAATCAGCTTGTAGAGGAAGAGGCACAACCGAGCAGATCATATGAGCCAGTAACTCATGTTAAATGTGCCGGCTTAGCTCAATTGGTAGAGCAACTGACTTGTAATCAGTAGGTTGCGGGTTCAAGTCCTGCAGCCGGCATCTTCCATTTTGAAAAAATTCAACTAGCGAAACATGAGCTCAGAAACGAGCGATACATCTTCGAGTTGGCTTCGAGTTGCCTTCGAGTTGCCCCGACGCACTTGACTTCTTCGAATAAGCTTGTAGAGAAAGGGGCAGGTAGAGTGAAATGAAGCTTAGAGTGTTATCTTAACCATGAGCCATTAGCTCAGTAGGTAGAGCAACGAGCGATGCATCATCGAGTTGGCTTCGAGTTGTCCCGACGCATCTTGCATCTTCGAATATGCTAGTAGAGGAAGGGACATCGTTCACTGTGAGTGTATACCCAACCATGAGCCATTAGCTCAGTAGGTAGAGCATCTGACTTTTAATCAGAGGGTCGGAGGTTCGAGTCCTCCATGGCTCATCGTCTTGCGGAAGTAGTTCAGCGGTAGAACACCACCTTGCCAAGGTGGGGGTCGCGGGTTCGAGCCCCGTCTTCCGCTCCACTTCCGCCGGGGTGGCGGAATTGGCAGACGCACAGGACTTAAAATCCTGGGGTAGGTGACTACCGTGCCGGTTCGAGTCCGGCCCTCGGCACGTGCGCTCGTAGCTCAATTGGATAGAGCATCTGACTACGGATCAGAAGGTTAGGGGTTCGAATCCTCTCGAGCGCGTTTTGTCGGGAAGTAGCTCAGCTTGGTAGAGCACACGGTTCGGGTCCGTGAGGTCGCAGGTTCAAATCCTGTCTTCCCGATTTATCATGGGGCCTTAGCTCAGCTGGGAGAGCGCCTGCTTTGCAAGCAGGAGGTCATCGGTTCGATCCCGATAGGCTCCACCTTTTGACTTAAATTTGGCGGTGTAGCTCAGCTGGCTAGAGCGTACGGTTCATACCCGTGAGGTCGGGGGTTCGATCCCCTCCACCGCCACCATTATCGGACCTTTAGCTCAGCTGGTTAGAGCAGACGGCTCATAACCGTCCGGTCGTAGGTTCGAGTCCTACAAGGTCCACCATTATTATTATTGTTGCTTTTTTGGAGGAGTACCCAAGTGGTTGAAGGGGTCGGTCTTGAAAACCGAGAGGCGCCGCAAGGCGCGCGGGGGTTCGAATCCCTCCTCCTCCGCCATGCACTTTAAAATCGTGCCGGCTTAGCTCAATTGGTAGAGACGAGCATTCGCATCGTTGAATCTGCTTCGAGTTGTCCCGACGCATCCCACTTCTTTGAATAAGCTTGCAGAGGAAGGGACACCTAGCATTTGACTTCCTCGAATCAGCTTGTAGAGGAAGAGGCACAACCGAGCAGATCATATGAGCCAGTAACTCATGTTAAATGTGCCGGCTTAGCTCAATTGGTAGAGCAACTGACTTGTAATCAGTAGGTTGCGGGTTCAAGTCCTGCAGCCGGCACCAGAACGAGGCGACTATGGCGAAGTGGTTAACGCACCAGATTGTGGCTCTGGCATGCGTGGGTTCGATTCCCACTAGTCGCCCTTTTCATTATATTATATTCTATATTTGCGGGTGTAGTTTAGTGGTAAAACCTCAGCCACGAGCATCTGCATCATCGAATTAGCTTCGAGTTGCCCCGACGCATCTGGCTTCTATGAATCAGCTGGTAGAGGAAGGGGCATGGAAATAGCGTGGCGGATGTTAAGCCAAATATTATGCGGGTGTAGTTTAGTGGTAAAACCTCAGCCTTCCAAGCTGATGTCGTGGGTTCGATTCCCATCACCCGCTTTTGATGGGCCTATAGCTCAGCTGGTCAGAGCGCACGCCTGATAAGCGTGAGGTCGGTGGTTCAAGTCCACTTAGGCCCATTATTTTCCATTGAATATTTTTGGGTCATTCGCTATAATAATGGGCGAACAATGCCCCATTGTTCCACAGCAAAATCGGAGCGACGAGCTTCACATCTTCGAATTTGCTGCGAGTTGCCTCGACGCATCTCGCTTCCTAGAATTAGCGCTGGCAGAGGAAGGGACAGGGCAAGTATTGGGCTAGCTTTCTTACTCATCATTCCGCAATAGCTCAGCGGTAGAGCAACCGGCTGTTAACCGGTAGGTCGTAGGTTCGAATCCTACTTGCGGAGCCATTTCTTTGGAGAAGTACCCAAGTGGCTGAAGGGGACGGTTTGCTAAACCGTTAGGTCGCAGTTTTGCGGCGCGCGGGTTCAAATCCCGCCTTCTCCGCCATAATGGCCCGTTGGTCAAGTGGTTAAGACACCGCCCTTTCACGGCGGTAACACGGGTTCGAATCCCGTACGGGTCACTGGTTGCTGGCACCAGAGATTCTGGTGCCCTTTTGTACAATTTCTTTTGTCGATTTTTGCGTTTTTTCTTGCGATGCGTGTGGAAGTCTGTTATAATATCTCTCGTTAGCTTTAAAATTACGTTATGATTGTTGGGGACAACGCAGTGTTTCGTTTCGTTAAAGAACGAGGCATTGCGTTTTTTTATTTACCACCCTAAACCGAGAAGACCCTCACTTCCACGCGTGAGCGTAGGGAGAGAGTTCAGGTAGGGAGGGAGTCCCCCGTTTCCAACGGCAGGAAAGTGGGGGGAGAAGATCAAACGAACAATTGGGCGTCGGCTTCGCCGCCATGAATTTGCACAAACATCGTTTGGATGGCTTGAAGATGGCGCTTGGCGGTTTCTTCTGGCGTTGATGGGAGAAAGTAAACGATTTGCAAAGCGTTTTTCGTTTCTCTCGTCACGGCGGTCCGCTCCGAATCGACGATCGGACTGCCAAACGGCCCTCGTTCATCTTTGCTGACGAGTTTGTTGGCAAAGTTGACTGTGCGGCCGTTTAACGCGATGTATTCATCTTTTTCCGTGCCGATCGTGAGCGTCACTGTCCCGTTGATGCGGTCTAGATCATAGATGCCGAGCGGAATTTTATAATAGAGTGAAAAAAAGTTGTTTATGTCTGCCGCTGAATGGATAGGCGGAATGAAGCTTTTTTTCTGGATGCGTCGGTACAGGCTTTCACTTGACGGTCGATAGCGGCTTGGGTCCGTTCCGATTTGTTTGAAAGTACGGCGCCATTCGACCATTTCAGGAATGTCGGCAATCGACTTTTCCTGCAGCTCGATGTAAAGAGATTCTTGAAACAGCTCAAGCCGCCCCCTTAACATTTGCGGTGAATCGCTGACCTCGATATGATAATAGCGGATGACGCCGAATTTACCAGAAGGAAGGCGTTGCTTTAGTTGTTCTGATATCACGCATTTCATCTTGATCACCTCGGATTTCATTTTACCATATATGACGAAAGGAGGGAAAACGATGGATGTTATGGCATTAAAGCAGGAAGTCATTGAGTACAGTCGGTCAATCGGCATTGATAAAATCGGATTTGCGAGCGCTGATCCGTTTGTGGAATTAAAGGAACGGCTGCGCCGCCAGCAGGAGCTCGGCTATCAGTCCGGTTTTGAGGAACCAGATATTGAGAAACGGACGAATCCTTCATTGCTTCTTCCGGAAGCAAAATCGATTATTGCCATTGCTCTTGCCTATCCGTCTAAAATGAAAAATGCGCCGCGGGGGACAAAGACGGAACGGCGCGGCGTTTTTTGCCGCGCTTCATGGGGAAAGGACTACCACAATGTGTTGCGGGAACGTTTGCAGCAGCTCGAGGAGTTTTTGCTGGCCAAAGTGCCCCATGCCCGCGTTCGCTCGATGGTGGATACCGGAGAGCTCGCCGATCGGGCGGTGGCGGAACGGGCAGGGATCGGTTGGAGTGGCAAAAACTGCTCTATTATTACACCAGAGTTTGGATCGTATGTGTATTTGGGAGAAATGATTACGAATATTCCATTTCCCCCTGATGAACCGGTTGAAAACCGATGCGGCACGTGCACGAAATGCATTGATGCCTGCCCGACTGGGGCGCTTGTGCAAGGGGGACAACTGAACGCACAGCGGTGCCTTTCCTTTTTAACACAAACGAAAGGCTTTTTGGCCGACGAGTTTCGAGAGAAAATCGGGAATCGGCTGTATGGCTGCGATACATGCCAGCAAGTCTGCCCGGAAAATAAGGGAAAAGACTTTCATTTGCATCCGGAATTCGAGCCGGATCCGGAAGCGGTAAAGCCGAAACTCATCCCGCTGCTTCAGATGAGCAACCGTGAATTTCAAGAAACATTTGGGGCCATGGCGGGTTCATGGCGTGGGAAAAAGCCGATTCAGCGCAATGCCATTCTGGCGCTTGCCCATTACAAAGACCAAACCGCGGTGCCGCATTTGCTGCGTTTGTTGAAAGAGGATAGCCGTCCCGTCATCCGCGGGACGGCGGCGTGGGCGCTCGGGAAAATCGGGGATCCAAGCGCTAAGCCTTATTTGGAGGCCGCGCGGCAAATGGAGGCGGATGCCGATGTGATCGCTGAGATTGAAAAAGGACTAAAACTGTTGGCTGAGGCAAAGGAATAGGGAAAAAAACGCAGCTTCCCCACATAAGGTAGTAACAAAAACGAAAGTGGTGGAAAGCAGCATGAAAAAACAGTTGCGCGCGTGGTTGGATGAGCGAGCCCGCTCGTTTGTGTCGGAAAGCAATATCCGAAGCGAAGAGGCGGCAAGAAAGCAACAGCTTTGCCAAAAGCGCGGTGCGGAGATCGTTCGTTGCACGATCCGGGGGCAAATTGTCGGCAGGCAGACCATTGAGCGGGAAGCGAAAGTGATGTATATTGCCCACCATCAATTTTTAATTAAGCAAAGGGGTTCACTATATATAGAAGAACAGGTTGAGGAGCGATGCGCCTGTTTTGTTGGCGGTGAGCTTGTTGCTGATGAACCGATCAACCGATTGGGGGGGGATATGGAGGAGCCGCGCGTCGAACGAGAGCAATGGACGGGAGATCGTCTTTCTTACCAGTATGACCGCGCCCGGGCGGTGCGGTATGCGGAAACGTGGTGGAATCGGCATAACCCGGTGTTTCCGTCGTTTCCGGTGGATTGCACGAATTTTGTTTCCCAATGCTTGTATGCGGGCGGGGCACCGATGACGGGCTATCCGAACCGGGCGAGGGGATGGTGGTGTCAAAACGGAAGTTGGAGTTACAGCTGGGCTGTCGCTCATTCCTTTCGTTGGTATTTGAGCGGGTCGCGCATTGGCTTGCAGGCGGTGGAAGTGGCGGAGCCGGAGCAATTGATGGCAGGCGATGTCATCTGTTATGATTTTCAAGGGGACGGACGCTTCGACCACTCAACGATTGTGGTGGCGAAAGATCAGAACGGGATGCCGCTTGTGAACGCCCATACGACAAACAGCCGAATGCGCTATTGGTCGTATGAAGATTCAAGCGCCTATACGCCGAACATTCGCTATAAGTTTTTTCACATCATCGATCGCAAATAAACGTTGCTGAGGTGAAGGAAATGCCGCTTCATGTAGTGCTATACCAGCCAGAAATTCCAGCCAATACTGGAAACATCGCTCGTACGTGCGCAGCAACCGATACGTCGCTCCATTTGATCCGCCCGCTCGGTTTTTCTACGGATGATAAAATGTTAAAGCGCGCCGGGCTTGATTATTGGCCGTATGTCAATATTTCGTATTATGACTCGCTTGATGAACTATTCGCCCGCTTTCCGGAAGGGGAGTTTTATTTCATTACGAAATTCGGGCGCCGGTATTATGATTCGTTTGATTTCAGCGATACAGAAAAACATATTTTCTTTGTGTTCGGCCGTGAAACGACCGGACTGCCGAAGGAGCTGCTTGAGGCCAATATGGACCGTTGCCTTCGCATCCCGATGAATGACAAAGTACGCTCGTTAAACTTGTCGAACACGGCTGCCATTTTAGTGTACGAAGCGTTGCGCCAACAACGGTTTTATGGGTTGTCATAAACAAAAAAAACGACCTTCGCTCTGGAGGTCGTTTTTTTGGTCTTATTGTCTGACGTCTGGTTTGTCTTCATAGCCAGCGGTGAAAATGGCCGTCAAAAACGCAATGATAACCCCTAGCACAAGCAACGTGCGCATCGTTTGTTCCTCCTTCATAATGAAAGTGGCAGGCGTTTCCCTCTTTATTATAGCGAATATGGCTAAGCATGTGAATGACCGCAGTTGGTTGTTAGGAGACAAAATTTTTTGCGGCGAATGATACGGGACATCCTCGCATAAATTGTAATAATCTTGCTGTTAGACATCCAAGGGTGAGGAGGTCCTTTATGGATATTTTGCAAAAAATCGCCCGGTATCGGGAAGAGGAAGAAAAGTTGAAATGGGAAGGAACGTTTGCCGAGTATTTAAAGATTTTAAAAGAAAAGCCGTGGGTGGCCCAGTCGGCTCATTCGCGTGTTTATAATATGATCAAAGATGCTGGGGTCGAAGAGGTGAATGGGCGGAAACGATATAAGTTTTTCAGCCAGCACCTGTTCGGGCTTGAGGAGGCGCTTGAGCGGCTCGTTGAGGAATATTTCCACCCGGCGGCGAAGCGGCTTGATGTGCGGAAACGGATTTTGCTGCTGATGGGGCCGGTCGGCGGCGGGAAATCGACGTTGGTAACGCTCCTGAAGCGCGGGCTTGAGGAGTACTCCAAAACGGAGCGCGGAGCCGTTTATGCGATTAAAGGGTGCCCGATGCATGAAGACCCGCTTCACCTCATTCCTCACCATTTGCGCGACGATTTTTACCGCGAATACGGCATTCGCATCGAAGGCGAGCTGTCGCCGCTCAATATGATGCGGCTTGAGAAAGAGTACGGCGGACGCATTGAAGACGTGCTAGTGGAGCGCATTTTCTTCTCGGAAAACCGCCGCGTCGGCATCGGGACGTTCAGTCCGTCTGATCCAAAATCGCAAGACATCGCCGATTTAACGGGAAGCATCGATTTTTCAACGATCGCGGAATACGGCTCCGAGTCCGACCCGCGCGCGTACCGGTTTGACGGCGAGCTGAACAAAGCCAACCGCGGGATTATGGAATTTCAAGAGATGTTAAAGTGCGATGAAAAATTTCTTTGGCATTTGCTGTCGCTGACGCAAGAAGGCAATTTCAAGGCTGGGCGGTTTGCTTTAATCAGCGCCGACGAATTGATTATCGCTCATACGAACGAAACGGAATATCGGTCGTTCATCGCCAACAAAAAGAACGAGGCGCTCCATTCGCGCATCATCGTCATGCCGATTCCATACAACTTGCGCGTCTCGGAAGAAGAGCGCATTTACGAAAAAATGATCCGCGAAAGCGATGTCGCCGACGTGCATATCGCCCCGCATACATTGCGGATTGCGGCCATGTTTACGATTTTGACTCGGCTGAAAGAGTCGAAGCGGCCGGATGTGGATTTATTGAAGAAAATGCGCTTGTATGATGGCGAAATGATCGAAGGATTCAGCGAGGTCGATGTGGAGGAGCTGAAAAAGGAGCATCCGGACGAGGGGATGAGCGGCATCGACCCACGCTATGTCATCAACCGCATTTCTGCCTGCATCATTCGCAAAGGAGTGCTGTCGATCAATGCGCTTGACGTGCTTCGTTCGTTGAAAGAAGGGTTGGATCAGCATCCGTCGATCACGAAGGAAGACCGCGAGCGGTATTTGAATTTCATTTCGCTCGTGCGCAAGGAGTATGATGAAATCGCCAAACAAGAAGTGCAAAAGGCGTTCGTCTATTCGTATGAAGAGTCAGCGAAAACGTTGATGGATAACTATTTGGACAACGTCGAGGCGTACTGCAACAAGACGAAACTGCGCGATCCGCTTACGGGTGAGGAAATGAATCCGGATGAAAAGCTGATGCGCTCGATCGAGGAACAAATCGGCATTTCCGAAAATGCGAAAAAAGCGTTTCGCGAAGAAATTTTAATTCGCATTTCGGCATATGCACGAAAAGGACAGCGGTTTGATTATAATTCACATGAACGGTTGCGGGAAGCGATCCAGAAGAAATTGTTTGCGGATTTAAAGGACATTGTCAAAATTACAACGTCGACGAAAACACCGGATGAGCAGCAGTTGAAAAAAATTAACGAAGTCGTCGCCCGCCTCATTGATGAATACGGGTACAACTCCACGTCAGCCAATGAATTGCTCCGTTATGTCGGCAGCTTGTTGAACCGCTAGGCATGCCTAGAGCGCCGGGGCATGCTTTTTTGCATCGATAATCGGGCTTGTCCGTCCGTTGTTCGCTTTTCTATTTTCGGCATTCATCTGTCAATTATTTTGAATTTTTGCATAGGATAAAATAAACAACTTGGCATAGTGATGGTCCGTTTTGATGACGCCAACATAAGTATATGCGGGAAAGTGAAAAGTGTGAGAACCATTTTAACAAAGGAGCCTTGATAGATCAACATTTCTAGAGGGAGGGGAAAATATGAAAGGGAATTTCGTTGTATCGAAAGAAGACTGGTCCCTCCACCGCAAAGGATATGACGATCAAAAGCGGCATCAAGAAAAGGTAAAGGAAGCGATCAAAAACAATTTGCCGGATTTGATTACGGAAGAAAGCATCATTATGTCCAACGGACGCGATGTAATTAAGATTCCGATTCGCTCGCTGGATGAATATAAAATTCGCTACAATTATGAGAAAAACAAACACGTCGGCCAAGGAAACGGAGACAGCCAAGTCGGCGATGTCGTGGCCCGAGACGGAAGCGGGGAGGGGCAAGGGCCAGGAAAAGGCCAAGGTGCTGGCGATTTGCCGGGCCAAGATTATTACGAAGCTGAAGTGTCACTGATGGAGATTGAGGAAGCGTTCTTTAGCCAATTGGAGCTGCCCAACTTGCAACGAAAAGAGCTGGATCAAAATGTAACCCAACATATCGAATTTAACGACATCCGCCGCACCGGGCTGATGGGGAATATCGATAAGAAGCGGACGATGCTCGCTGCCTTCAAGCGCAATGCCATGAACGGCAAACCAGGCTTTTATCCGATTTACCGTGAAGATTTGAAGTTTAAAACGTGGAATGAAGTCGTCAAGCCGGAATCGAAGGCCGTTGTCTTGGCCATGATGGACACAAGCGGCTCGATGGGCATGTGGGAAAAATATATGGCACGCAGCTTTTTCTTCTGGATGACCCGCTTTTTGCGCACGAAATACGAAACGGTGGACATCGCCTTTATCGCCCATCATACGGAAGCGAAAGTTGTCAGCGAGGATGAATTTTTCACGAAAGGGGAAAGCGGCGGGACGATTTGCTCATCCGCCTACCGCAAGGCGCTGGAACTGATCGAAACGAAGTATTCTCCGTCGCGCTACAACATTTATCCGTTCCACTTCTCCGACGGCGACAACTTGACATCGGACAATGCCCGCTGTGTGAAGCTTGTTCAAGAGCTGATGAAAGTGTCGAACATGTTTGGGTATGGAGAAGTCAACCAGTACAACCGCCMYTCYACMCTCATGYSGGCRTAYSGCAAYATKAARSAYGARAARTTCMGSTAYTATATTTTRAAGCAAAARTCMGATGTGTTCCASGCRWTGAAAAYWTTTTTCCGCAAAGAAGAGARCAAGSAGSYCGTYTGACCCTCTRGCAKCYKARAWMMKRGGRTWWWKCTKWWTGGWAARSGAGGGCAATCGCCCTCCCTAAAATAAGTTATTGCTTTTGCAGCGTCGCCGCCATGGCRAGCACGGCGMSAAGCACGTCTTCATTKCGTGGAGCGTCATCKGTCAATAGCATTGGCGCTGG
>NZ_LLKS01000009.1:0-16342 GCF_001414205.1 Geobacillus sp. Sah69
ATCGAGTTCTTTCCGCTACCTAGGGCATTTTCTATGACCGAAATGCCCTATTTGTGCTGGGCTTTTTTATACACTAGCACTGGGGTGAATAGTTACGTCAATATTCCTCTCGGTAACATAAAAGAAAAACTAGAATATCTTTGTGAATTTTACGGCATTGAATTCTTGAAACAGGAAGAATCATATACGTCTCAAGCCAGCTTTTTTGACGGCGATGAGATTCCTGAATATAATGCCGACAATCCAAAAGAATATAAGTTCAGCGGCAAACGTATTAAGCGCGGCTTGTATCGAACAAAGTCTGGCAAACTAATTAATGCTGATGTCAATGGCGCATTAAACATCTTAAAGAAAAGTAAAGCTGTAGACCTGAGTGTCTTATGCTCTAGCGGCGAAGTGGACACGCCTCAAAGAATAAGGATTGCTTGAAGCAGTCAAACTTCTTTGGAAGCCCCCACTTCAAATTTTCGCTAGAAAATTAAGTGGGGGTAGTTCACTGTCCAAAAAATAGTGGTTGAAACGAACAGACGAAATCATATCGTGCATTTTAATCCCCTTATTCAAACGGGAAAATGGAGGGAACAAATAACAAGATCAAGCTGATGAAACGTCGGGGATACGGATACAGAAATATCCAGCGTTCTGCATGGCGGGTTCGGCTAGAAACAGCTAACATACTTTCATGACAGGTGCAAGTACAACTTTTGGTGATGAACCTTTCTATAAATATTGAATTTACGAAAAAAAATGATAGAATACTAATTGAATTTACAAAAAAAAATGATAGAATATTATCTAAATATTATATATAGCCTAAAATTTAGTAATACTAACAAAAGGGAGAAGGACACATTGGCAAAGCAAACGTTATTGGAAATTGAGGAGCTGCGAGTCTCTTTCCGCATCGGTGATGACTATTATGCGGCGGTCGACGACGTTTCGCTGGCGATCGGAGAGAACGAAGTCGTCGCTCTCGTCGGGGAGTCGGGTTGCGGCAAAAGCGCACTCGCTTTGTCGATCATGGGTCTCCACCCGCCCGAAAAGACAAAAATTGAGGGGCGCCTGCACTTTAAAGGGACAAATTTGCTGTCGCTCTCCGTTGCCGAACTCAATCGCATCCGCGGCAAAGAAATCGGGATGATCTTTCAGGATCCGTTAACGGCGCTCAATCCACTCATGACGGTCGGCCGGCAGATCGAAGAAAGCATGGATTACCATCTGCGGCTGTCAGCAGCCGAAAAAAAGAAGCGAACGATCGTCTTGCTTCGCAAAGTCGGCATTCCGGAGCCGGAAAAGGTGTACCACCGTTATCCGCACGAGTTGTCCGGGGGGATGCGGCAGCGGGTCGTCATCGCGATCGCCATCGCCTGCGAGCCCGCCCTGCTCATCGCCGATGAACCGACAACGGCGCTTGATGTGACGATTCAGGCGCAGATCATAGGGCTGCTCAAAGAGTTGCAGCAGCAAATGAAAACGAGCATTATTTTAATCACGCATGATTTGGGGGTGGTGGCGGAAATGGCGGACCGTGTGGCGGTCATGTATGCTGGGGAAATCGTTGAGTTAGCGGACGTCGATACCATTTTTCACCGTCCGCTTCATCCATACACTCGCTCATTGTTGCAGTCGATCCCGTCTGCGCAGACGAAAAAGGAACGACTCCACGTCATCCAAGGGATCGTTCCGCCGCTGCATAAACTGCCGCGGCGCGGCTGCCGCTTCCAGCCGCGCATCAGCTGGATTGGGGCGGATAAGCACGAATCGGATCCGAAGTTGCGGGAAGTGGAGCCGGGGCACTGGGTGCGTTGCACATGTTACCAACATTTTTATTTTCCCGATGATCAAACGGTAGGTGGAATCGGCTATGGCGCTTCTTAACGTCAACCATTTGAAAGTATACTATCCGGTGCGCGGCGGTTTTTTTCGCCGGGTGGTCGACCATGTCCGCGCGGTGGACGATGTCAGTTTCACGCTGAACAAAGGGGAAACGTACGGGCTCGTCGGCGAGTCCGGCTGCGGCAAGACGACGACAGGGCGCACGATTATCGGTTTGATCCGCGCCACGGCCGGGGAAGTGCTGTTTGAAGGGACGGATTTGACAAAGCTTCGCCGCCGCGAGTTTCATCCGTATCGGAAAGACATCCAGATGATTTTCCAAGATCCGTATTCTTCGCTCAATCCGCGCAAACGTGTGCTCGACATTGTCGCCGAGCCGCTCCGCAATTTTGAACGCCTGTCCCCGCAAGAGGAGCGGCAGAAGGTGCAATACGTTTTAGAGCGGGTCGGCTTGAGCGCGGAGTCGATTTACAAATATCCGCATGAATTTTCCGGCGGACAGCGCCAACGCATCGGCATTGCGCGGGCGCTCACGCTCAATCCGAAGCTCATCATCGCCGATGAGCCGGTGTCGGCGCTTGATGTGTCGGTGCAGGCGCAAGTGTTGAATTTCATGAGAGAAATCCAGCAGGAGTACGGGCTGACGTATTTGTTCATCAGCCATGATTTAGGGATCATTCGGCATATGTGCGACCGCATCGGCATTATGTACCGCGGCCGGCTCGTGGAGGAAGGGACGAGCGAGGAGATTTTTACGAATCCTCAACATATTTATACGAAACGTCTGCTCTCCGCCATTCCGAACGCCGATCCGCGCGAACGCGGCCGGCAGGAGGCGCTTCGCCGCGAAGTGGAAAAAGAATATGAGCAGTCGTATTCCCGCTATTTTGATGCAAACGGCCGGGCTCACCCGCTCAAGCCGATTTCGCCGACGCACTCGGTGGCCATTCCGTAAAGAGGGGAAGACGGGAAGATGCTGAAATTTATTTTACGGCGAATCCTCATTATGATTCCGCAATTGTTTTTGCTGAGCGTCCTCATTTTCTTGCTGGCGAAGGCGATGCCGGGCGATGCGCTGACGGGGCAGCTGGCGGCCAACCCGAAAATGGATCCGCAGACGCTTGAGGAAATGCAGGAAAAACTTGGCTTGAATGATCCGGTACATATTCAATACATCCGTTGGGTGAAAAACATGCTGCAAGGGGATCTCGGCCTTTCCTATACCCACCAGCAGCCGGTCACTGATCTGCTGGCCGGACGGATCGGGAATACGGTGTTGCTGTCGGCGGCGATTTTAATTTTGACGTACTTGATTGCCATTCCGCTTGGCATCGTGTCGGGGCGATGGACAGATACATGGGCTGATAAGCTGATCGTCGGCTACAGCTATCTCGGGTTTGCCACGCCGCTGTTCATTTTTGCTTTGCTCATGCTGTTTATTTTCGGCTTTCACCTTGGCTGGTTTCCAACCGGCGGCAGCGTGGACGTTCAGGTCGAGGAAGGGACGCTCGCTTACTATTTAAGCAAATTGAACCATCTCATGCTTCCGGCGTTGTCGGGAGCGCTCATCAACACGGTCGTTACGATTCAATATTTGCGCAGCGAAATCGTCGATACGAAAGTGAAAGATTTCGTGAAAACGGCGCGGGCGAAAGGCGTGCCGGAGCGGCACATCTATTGGCGCCATATTTTGCGCAATTCGTTTTTGCCGATCGCGGCGTTTTTAGGGTATGAGATCACCGGGCTTGTCGGCGGTTCCGTGTTTTTGGAGTCGATCTACAGCTATCCGGGGCTTGGCCAGCTGTTTTTGCAGTCGATTATGCAGCGGGATTACAGCGTCGTGACGGCGCTCGTCATGATTTCCGGCCTGGCGACGCTGGTGGGCACGCTGTTGTCGGACATCATTTTGAGTGCGGTCGACCCGCGCATCCAGATTGAGTAGGGAAGGAGGAAGGCAGCTGACATGAAAGCGGAAATCAGCGGCCCAACGCCGGCCGGAGCGAACATCGAGAAAAGCCCTTCCGCCTTTTCGATCATGTGGCGGGAGGTGGTTCGGGATCGGCTCGCGCTTGGTTCGCTCATCATTTTAGGAATCCTTTTGTCGATCGTCTATGGCGTGTCGCTCTTTTTGGATCAAGAGGAAATCGTGAAAGTGGATTTTCTTTCCATCTATTCTCCGCCGTCAGCGGAACACTGGCTTGGCACAGACTACGGAGGGCGCGACGTGTTTGGCCAGCTCATCATCGGCGCCCGCAATTCGTTTACGATCGGGCTGGCCATTACGCTCATCACTGGGGCGATCGGCCTCATTGTCGGATTGGTGGCTGGCTATTTCGGCGGCTGGATTGACAATGTCATTATGCGCATCATCGATTTTATTCTCGTTCTGCCGTTTTTGATGCTCGTTATTGTTTTTGTCGCCATTGTGCCTAAATATAATGTATTGACGTTCATTTTGATCATGAGCGCGTTTTTGTGGACGGGCAAAGCCCGGCTGATCCGCGCCAAAACGCTGACCGAGCGCGAGCTGGATTATGTCAGCGCGTCAAAAACGCTCGGCACGCCAGATTGGAAAATCATTATTTTTCAAATTTTGCCCAACCTCAGCTCGATCATTATCGTCAATTTGACGTTAAATTTGGCGGGCAACATCGGCATCGAGTCCGGGCTCACGTATCTTGGCTTCGGGCTGCCGGAGAGCACGCCGAGCTTAGGGACGTTGGTCAGCTATGCGACCAACCCGGATGTTTTGCAAAACAAATGGTGGGTTTGGTTGCCTGCGTCATTGCTTATTTTAGTGATGATGCTGTGCATAAATTTCATCGGCCAAGCGCTGAAACGTGCGGCTGATGCAAGACAACGACTAGGATAAGGGGGAAGAAAATGTGAAGAGAAAATGGCTGGCGGCTCTCGCCGCGCTCTTGCTCGTGCTCGCCGGGTGCACGGGCAAATCCGACACAACGAGCGGAAAGGGCAACAATAACGAAAAACCGGCGGCTCAGAAGGAAGACATCAGCAAATTCCCGATGACGGTGAAAAACGACGGGAAAATCATCGATGGCGGCGTGTTGAAATACGGCCTTGTGTCCGATACGCCGTTTGAAGGGACGCTCAGCTATGCATTCTACACCGGAGCGCCCGACGCAGAGATTTTGCAATTTTTTGACGAGTCGCTTTTCCGGACGAACGGTGACTATGAAATTACAAATGATGGGGCTGCCACGTATGAGTTGTCGGATGATAAAAAGACGATGACAATCCGTATTAAAGACAATGTGAATTGGCATGACGGCCAGCCGGTGACCGCTGAAGACTTGGAGTATGCGTATTTGGTCATCGGCCATAAAGATTACACCGGCGTCCGTTATGGCGATGCGCTCATCCAAGGGATCGTCGGGATGGAAGAATATCACAGCGGCAAAGCGGATAAAATTTCCGGCATTAAAGTCATCGACAAAAAGACGTTGACGATCACATGGAAACAGGCCAATCCGTCGGTGTTGACTGGCATTTGGGCGTATCCGCTGCCGAAGCATTACTTGAAAGACATTCCGATCAAAGACTTGGCGAAATCGGATAAAATCCGGAAAAACCCGATCGGGTTCGGTCCGTTTAAAGTGAAGAAAATCGTTCCGGGCGAGTCGGTAGAGTTTGTTCGCAATGATGACTACTGGGCTGGCAAACCGAACTTGGAAGGCGTCATTTTGAAAGTCGTCAGCCCGCAAGTCGTCCTGCAAGCGCTGAAAAAAGGCGAAATTGACGTCGCTGAGTTCCCGACTGACCAATATTTGAACGCGAAAGGGACGAAAAACATTCAGTTTATCGGTAAAGTGGATTTGGCGTACAACTATATCGGCTTTAAACTCGGCCATTGGGATGCGAAAAAGCAGGAAAACGTAATGGACAATCCGAAATTCCAAAACAAAAAACTGCGCCAAGCCATGGCGTACGCCATCAACAACCAAGAGGTGGCCGACCGCCTGTATCATGGTTTGCGCTTCCCGGCGACCACGCTGATCCCGCCGTCGTTCCCGGGCTATCATGACAGTTCCATCAAAGGGTATACGTACAATCCGGAAAAAGCGAAACAATTGCTGGATGAAGCGGGATATAAAGATGTGGATGGCGATGGCCTCCGCGAAGATCCAAACGGCAAAAAATTCAAGATCAACTTCTTGGCGATGAGCGGTGGGGACATCGCTGAACCGCTGGCCAAATTTTATATGCAATGCTGGAGAGATGTGGGCCTCGATGTTCAGCTTGTAGACGGACGCTTGGCGGAGTTCAACTCCTTCTACGATATGGTCGAAAAAGACGATCCGAAAGTGGATGTCTACGCCGCCTCTTGGGGAACTGGAACGGACGTCGACCCGTACGGATTGTACGGCCGCAACGCCATGTTCAACTACTCGCGTTGGGTGAACGAGAAAAATGATGAGCTGCTGGAAAAAGGCCATTCCGAACAGGCGTTTGACAAAGAATATCGTCGGAAAATTTACAGTGAATGGCAAAAGCTGATGAACGAAGAAGTGCCGGTCATCCCGACGTTGTATCGTTCCGCCATCTATGCGGTCAACAACCGTGTCGCCAACTTTACGGTTGACCCGAGCTCGAAGCTGACGTGGAAAGATGTCGGCGTCACGTCCGAGCAACCGGAAGTCGAACAATGACGATTGTTGCCTTTGATGATGTACGATAAGATAGAAGATAAATTGCATACGTCTTATCAAGAGTGGGCGAGAGAACGGGCTTGATGACCCCACAGCAACCTGCCGCAGGCAAGGTGCTAACACCCGCAAAGCGGTTTCGCTTTGGATGATAAGAACGGCTCATGACCCCTTTCGCATCATTCCGAGGCGAAGGGGGTTTTTGTCGATAGGGGGTGAAGGGGGAATAGTGAAGAGGGACATGTCGATCCGAGCTTGCATGGCCGCTCATCTCCCTGCCGCTGCGTTCGCCGTTTGTGTCATGCGCTGTGTGCAGGCGGAGCTCATCCGGTTTGACTCTAAGGCGGCGGTGCATGTCGACCGTGGGGACGGATACGTTCATTTGTATGGGGAAGCGCAAGGAACAGCCTTTTCGTTGTTGTTGACCAACAGTGAGGCGGACGAATGGAAGGCGGACGGACCGTACGCCCTTGACCGCTACATATGGACAGAGCTTGGGAAAAAAGGGATTTTCCCGATGCAGATGACGCCGTATTTACAAGCAGTATGGTTAATGGAGTCATAGAAAGGAAGAGGGACGAATGGCAGTCAAAAAATTTGAGCATGTCGGCATTCAAGTGAAAGACATCGAGGCATCGAAAGCGTTTTATCAAAACGTCGTCGGCTTGGAGCTGCTCGACGAAATGATTCATACGAACGGCACGATGAAATTGGCGTTTTTAGGGATTGACGGCTCGATCATTGTCGAGCTGATCGAAGGATACAATCCGGATTTGCCGACGGAAGGAAAAGTGCACCACGTGGCGTTTACGGTCGAAGGCATTGAGCAGGAGAAAGAACGGCTTTAGTCGCTCGGCGTCCCGCTAGTGTGGGATGAAATTACAACGCTCCCAAACGGGGCGAAATACTTATTTTTCCTTGGCCCGGACGGCGAATGGATCGAGTTTTACGAGCCGGCGCAATGAACGAAGGGGAAGGCGGCCATCGGTATGGCCGCCTTTTGCCGTGCAAGAAGGAAAATAGGGAGTGCACCGCGTATAGGTAAAGGGGAGAGGAGGAGAACAGATGGAGCCGCAAGTCATTCGCGCCATTCAAGACGACTACCCTGATGAATTCGCCTGGTGCTACGGCTGCGGACGGTTGAATGAACAAGGCCACCATTTCCGCACCGGGTGGCGGGGCGACAAAACGGTGACGGTGTATACGCCGCGTCCGGAACATACGGCGATTCCAGGGTTTGTGTACGGCGGGCTGATCGCCTCGCTCATCGACTGCCATGGCACCGGGTCGGCGGCGCTCGCCTTGCATCGGAAAAACGGCCATGAGCCGGGAAGCGGGGAAACGCCGCCGCGCTTTGTCACCGCGTCGCTTCACGTCGACTTTGTCAAGCCGACGCCGCATGGCGTGCCGCTTGTCGCCGTCGGAACGGTGACGGAGATTCACCCGAAAAAATGGCAAGTGGATACCGAGGTGTTCGCCAACGGCGAACTGTGCGCCCGCGGGCAAGTCGTCGCGGTCGTCATGCCGAAAACGTTTGTCCAGGGATGACAAGCAAACGAAAAGCGCCGGAGGGCGGCTGTTTTTGACAGCGCTTTCTCCGGCGCTTCGCTCGTTGCGCTCGATCCCGCTTGGGAAAAAGCGGACATCTTCACAAGTGACATGTTCATCCTTGGATGGCGGGGCGAAACAGGTTGCCGATCGAACGCTTCTAGGCATGACTGCTGCCAACAGCCCGATTCAGTTGGACCGGTTTGGCGTCTGCCTCGGCGCCAGCGTTTCACTTCCCTTCCATAAACGAAAGCGCTTTTTTATGGTTTATCCATAATCAGCACCGAGGAGGTCGCGCTCGCCACTTCTTTGCCGTTTTGCCGGACGACGGCAGTCACGTAGGCGACAGTTTTCCCGAACTTTTCCACTCGCGCTTCCACTTCAGCTTCCCCTGCCGCCGCTGGGCGGTGAAACGTCGTCTGCAAGTTGATGGAGGCGTGCATTTGGTCATCGCGAAGCAAGGTGGTCACCGCATACGCCATGAGAATATCCGCCGCCGCTCCGACGAACCCGCCCATGATCACCCCGTTGCCGTTGAGGAGCGATTCATGGATCGTCCATACCCCTTTCGCATAGCCGTCTCGGGCTTCCGTCAGGCGGACGCCGAGAGTTTCGTCGCATGGGGGCGGCGCGCTTTTTCCGGCAATGACGTCATGCAAGTTGGTAATTGGCTTCATCTCGAACATCCTTTCTGTCATCCATTGCGTTTCCATGAAAATGGGGTCATTTTCATGCCCGGATGGAGGGCAAAACGCCGCCCGCGGATCGTTTCGGTGAACATCATGGATCCTAAAGTAGCGATTTTCATCGGGTGGTGAGCGAAATGAGCTCATGGATGTTTTATTCGCCAAACGGCGGCGATTTCCTCTTTTCGCGTGCATGGGGAGGAGAACGGCAAAGCTGTGGCGAAAGAAACAAGCAGCGGATGATGGAAAGGAGATGGTCTCATGTATCAACCGCCAGACGCCGGCCGTTGGACGGGACGGATTGACAGCGTGAGCGATGAGCAGGCGTTTCGCCTTCATCAGCGCATTCGCTTGCTCGATTTGTCCAAGCCATTGGAGACGGTGGAACGAGCGGCGGCATTCATCGGGTTTGCGTGCGACGAAGGAGTGCGCCGCAACCAAGGCCGCCAAGGGGCGAAAGAGGCGCCGGCCGCCGTCAAAGCGGCGCTGGCCCGGCTGCCTTGGCATCTTCCGGAAGGGGTCGTTGTCTATGACGCAGGCGATGTCGTTTGCGTCGATGAACGGCTCGAACAAAGCCAGACTGAACTTGGGAAGGCGGTCGCCCGCCTGCTGAAAAACGGGATGGCGTCTATCGTGATCGGCGGCGGCCATGAGACGGCGTATGGGCATTACTTGGGCGTCCGGGAAGCGCTTGGGACGGATGCCCGCCTTGGCATCCTCAACATTGACGCCCATTTTGATTTGCGCCCGTACGATGACGGCCCGACGTCCGGGACGATGTTTCGGCAAATATTGGATCAAGACGATCGAGTGAGCTATTTCTGCCTTGGCATTCAGCGGCTCGGCAACACGGCAGCGCTGTTTGCGGCGGCCGAGACGTACGGCTGCCGGTACATGCTGGAAGACGAGCTGACCGCAGGGCCGATCGAGGCCGCCTATGAACAAATCGAGGAATTTGCCGCTCATCACGATGCCGTGATGTTGACCATTTGCATGGACGCCATCAGCGCGGCCGCCGCGCCGGGGGTGAGCGCGCCGTCGCCGTTTGGGCTCGCCCCGTCTCTGGCGCGCGCGCTCATCCGCCGAATCGTTTCCCATCCGAAAACGATCAGCGTCGATCTTTGCGAAGTCAATCCACTCTGGGATGAAGGCGGAAAAACGGTGGCGTTGGCCGCCGCCTTTTGCATGGAAGCGCTCCTTCATTTTCAACGCTTGCAGCCAAGGCGGTGAGAACGTGAAATTGGTCATTGCCGAACGGGACGACAAGGAACGAGAAGCGATCCGCTGGCTCGTTTCCGCGTATTCCTTGCCGATTGAGCGGATGTATACGGCGGCTACGGTCGAGGAGATGATGGCGTTTCTTGAGCGGGAGGCGCCGGAGCTGTTGTACGTCGAACTCGACATGATTCCGTATGAACGATGGCCGCAGGCGACCGCCCACGTCCGCTTGTTTTGCCAACGCGTGATTGCCGCAACGGCCGAGGCGACGTTCGCACGGGCGAAACAAGCCATCGACTGGCAATGCGTCGATTTGCTTGTCAAGCCGCTTGAGCCCGCCAAGCTGAAACAAGCGTTGAGGACGGCGGTTTCGCTTTCCTCCAACAGCCGCTCGAGCCTGACAGCGGGTTTTGACGGCCATGACGACTACCGCGCATTATTTTACGATGACCCCGCCGCAGCTTCCACCCATGTATGGCTTGTGCAGGCGGAACAGCCCGCTTTGTCTCAAGAAGTGATCCGTTTCTTGATGGATTACCCGTTTCGCGGACGGGCGCGCGTATTGCCGCTCACCCGTATGGCGGTTTGCCTGCTTCCCGATTTGCCGGGCGACGGGAAAGAAGAGGCGTGGAAGCTGCTGCGCGATTGGGAGGAAGATCATCATGAGCCGCTCGCGGTTGTCGTGATGCCGCCTGATGGCCGGAGGACGGTGCGCGCGCAATACCAAGCGGCCCGCCGGCTGCTCGAGACGACGTTTTTCATTGGCTATCGCCAAGTGATCGCTCCCGCTTCGGAATACGAACAGTGGCGTGAGCTCGATCCGTTTTTGACGCCCGAGGAGCAGCGGCAATGGATCGAGATGCTCGAGCGGTTCGACCACGAAGCGGTGAAACGGTGGCTGCAGCGCGAGTTTTGGCACTGGTCGCCGCCGTTTCCGAGCCCGGAGATGGTGCGGACGCGGCTGACAAGCATCTTGGCGCAAATCCGCCGGTTTATGAAAACGTACGGCCTTGACCGCGGCGGAACCGAGCGGGAGTATATGCGCATTTTTCAAGACATTTTGTACAATCCCGTCTTGTATCGCATCGTTCAAGAATTGATTTTATTTTTATATCGATTGTTCCATGAGGCCAAGCAGGCCGAGGAAGACGCGCGCGTCGACGCCGTGGAGCGCGGCCTCCGCTATATGGAGGCGCATTTTCGCGATCCGTCGCTCACGCTTGAGCGGGTCGCGGCCGCCGCCGGGCGCAGCCCCGCGTATTTCAGCCATTTGTTGTCGAAAAAGCGCGGCGTGACGTTTCGCCAGTGGCTGACCAACCGGCGGCTTGAGGAAGCGAAACGGCTGCTTCGGCAGACGGACTTGTCGATCAAAGAAATCGCCGAACAAACCGGGTTTCGCACCGCCCATTATTTGATGCGCGTCTTTAAAGCCGAACTGAACCAGACGCCGACCGCCTACCGCGATGAACAACGGCTGAAACCGTCATCACCGCGGTAGGCGGTTTTTTCAAAAGAAATGAACATATATCAAAAGAAATGGATAGATGAAGCGAAAAGAAAAAAGAAATTTCAAAAAAATGGATCATCTTGAAAAGACGAGAATCTATCTCCATCCTCTTGGCTTCCTTACAATAAAAAGCAAAGAGGAAAAAGGAGAGGATGACGATGGCAGAAAAACGGACCGTCAGCCCGCCCGCGGGAACAGAGCGGCGGGCGAAAGGATGGATTCAAGAAGCGGCGCTGCGGATGCTGAACAACAATTTGCATCCCGATGTCGCCGAGCGGCCGGAGGAGTTGATCGTCTACGGCGGCATCGGCAAGGCGGCGCGCAACTGGGAATGTTACGAGGCGATTGTGGACACCCTTCTTCGTTTAGAAAACGATGAAACGTTGCTCATTCAATCCGGCAAGCCGGTGGCGGTATTTCGCACGCATCCGGACGCCCCGCGCGTGCTGATCGCCAACTCCAACCTCGTGCCCGCATGGGCGACGTGGGACCATTTCCACGAACTTGACAAAAAAGGGTTGATCATGTACGGACAAATGACGGCCGGGAGCTGGATTTACATCGGCAGCCAAGGGATCGTCCAAGGGACGTATGAAACGTTTGCCGAAGTGGCGCGCCAGCACTTTGGCGGCACGCTGGCCGGGACGATCACGCTAACCGCCGGCCTTGGCGGCATGGGCGGGGCGCAGCCGCTCGCGGTGACGATGAATGGCGGCGTCTGCCTCGCCATCGAAATCGATCCGGCCCGCATTCAGCGCCGCCTTGATACGAAATATCTCGACACGATGACCGACAGCTTGGAGGCGGCGCTTGCGATGGCGAAACGAGCGAAGGAAGAGAAAAAAGCGCTGTCGATCGGCCTTGTCGGCAATGCGGCTGAAGTGTTGCCGCGTCTCGTCGAAATGGGCTTTGTTCCGGACGTCTTGACCGATCAAACGTCCGCCCATGATCCGTTAAACGGCTACATCCCGGCTGGCCTTACGCTTGATGAGGCCGCCGAACTCAGGGCGCGCGATCCGAAGCAGTACATCGCCCGTGCAAAACAGTCGATCGCCGCGCATGTTCGAGCGATGCTGGCGATGCAAAAGCAAGGGGCGGTGACGTTTGATTACGGCAACAACATCCGCCAAGTGGCAAAAGACGAAGGGGTGGACGACGCCTTTTCCTTCCCGGGTTTTGTGCCGGCCTACATCCGTCCGCTCTTTTGCGAAGGAAAAGGGCCGTTCCGCTGGGTGGCATTATCCGGCGACCCGGAAGACATTTATAAAACCGATGAAGTCATTTTGCGTGAATTCAGCGACAATGAGCGTCTTTGCCATTGGATTCGCATGGCGCAAAAACGCATTCAATTCCAAGGGCTGCCGGCGCGCATTTGTTGGCTCGGCTACGGCGAGCGGGCGAAGTTCGGGAAAATCATCAACGACATGGTGGCCAAAGGCGAGCTGAAAGCGCCGATCGTCATCGGTCGCGATCATTTGGATTCGGGCTCCGTCGCTTCGCCGAACCGGGAGACGGAAGGAATGAAAGACGGAAGCGACGCCATCGCCGACTGGCCGATTTTAAACGCGCTGTTGAATGCGGTCGGCGGCGCAAGCTGGGTGTCGGTTCACCACGGCGGCGGCGTCGGCATGGGCTACTCGATTCACGCCGGCATGGTCATCGTAGCCGACGGCACAAAAGAGGCGGAAAAACGGCTGGAGCGCGTGTTGACGACCGACCCGGGGCTTGGTGTGGTCCGCCACGCCGACGCTGGCTATGAGCTCGCCATCCGGACGGCGAAAGAAAAAGGCATCGATATGCCGATGCTCAAGTAGAAAGGGGGATCCATATGCGCCCGCTTTTTGTCCGCCGCGCCCGCCAGCTCGTCACGCTGGCGGGAAGCTCCGCGGCTCCGCTTGTCAAGGAGAAGATGAGCGATCTAGGCATCATCGAAAACGGCAGCGTCTGGATCGAACATGGCACGATCGTGGCGGTTGGGGCGGACGATGAACTGGCCCGCCAATTTGCCGATCGGCTCGCCGAAGCGGAAGTCATTGACGCTAAGGGCAAAACGGTGACGCCTGGGCTTGTCGATCCTCATACTCATCTCGTTTACGCCGGCAGCCGCGAACACGAATGGACGATGCGGCTCGGCGGGGCGACGTACATGGAAATCATGAACGCAGGCGGCGGCATTCATGCCACGACAAAAGCGACGCGCGAGGCGTCGGAAGAGATGTTGTATGAAGAAAGCAAGCGGCGGCTCGATCAGTTTTTGCTTCATGGGGTCACGACCGTCGAAGCAAAAAGCGGCTATGGTTTAAGCCTTGAGCACGAAATCAAGCAGCTTGAAGTCGCCAAGCGTCTCGATGACACCCACCCGGTCGATATCGTCTCCACGTTTCTTGGCGCTCATGCCGTTCCGCCGGAGTGGAAGCACGATCCGGATGAATACGTCCGCCTTGTCATCGACGAGATGATTCCCGAAGTGAGCCGGCGGGGGCTCGCCGAGTTCAACGACGTCTTTTGCGAGCGCGGCGTCTTTACCCCCGACCAGGCGCGCCTCATCCTCGAAGCAGGCAAAGAGCACGGCTTGACGCCGAAAATTCACGCTGATGAAATCGAGCCGTATGGCGGGGCGGAACTGGCAGCCGAAGTCGGCGCCATCTCCGCCGACCACCTGCTTCGGGCGTCGGACGAAGGAATCCGCCGCATGGCCGATGGCGGCGTCATCGGCGTTCTCTTGCCAGGCACCGCCTTTTTCTTAATGACAAAAGCCGCCGATGCCCGCCGTTTGATCGACGCCGGCGTTCCCGTCGCTTTGGCGACCGACTGCAACCCTGGTTCGTCGCCGACCGTCTCGCTGCCGCTTGTCATGAGCCTAGCCTGCCTGCATATGGGCATGACTCCCGCTGAAGCGATGGCCGCCGCCACGATCAATGCCGCCCACGCCATCGGCCGCGCGCATCTTGTCGGCAGCCTCGAGCCGGGGAAGAAGGCGGATTTGGTCATTTTCAATGTCCCGAATTATGTGCAGATCATGTACCATTACGGAGTCAACCATGTTGAGACGGTGATCAAAGGCGGGGAGGTGGTGGTGAAAGAAGGCAAGGTGTACATCTGAAGGGGGAATGGTCTTCCGTCGAGGTGTTTAGCGACCGGGAGCGGTTATGCTTCCGGCCGCGCAAGTTGGGGTAAAAAGAACAATGGGGGTGGAGGAAAATGAAAGCGGATACAAACATGGCGCCATCCGTGCCGACACCAACGCCGGCCAGCGGGGCATGGAAGTTTTTCGTCTTTAGTGCCATCGGCATTTTCGTATTTTTCGTTCCGGTGTCCATCGGCGGCACATCATCGATTTTGCTCGATCATATTGTGACATGGATCCGCACCCAGTTTTCAGCACTTGTTCCTTATTATGCTCTGATCGTGATCGCTCTCGGTGCCGTTTATCCGTTTTACAAAAAAACGTGGAACAAAGATACTGTGACAACCGTTTTTTCACTGTTGAAAGTTCTAGGACTGATCACGGCGGTCATGTTGGTGTTTCGCATCGGTCCGTCATGGTTGTTTCAGCCGAATATGGGACCGTTCTTATATGACAAGCTCGTCATTTCCGTCGGTCTCCTTGTGCCGATCGGCTCGGTTTTTCTCGCTCTTCTTGTTGGTTACGGGCTGCTTGAATTTGTCGGTGTGTGGATGCAGCCGATCATGCGTCCGATTTGGAAAACGCCGGGCCGTTCGGCGATCGACGCCGTCGCCTCCTTTGTCGGCAGCTACTCGATCGGTCTATTGATCACCAGTGAACTACCCCCACTTAATTTTCTAGCGAAAATTTGAAGTGGGGGCTTCCAAAGAAGTTTGACTGCTTCAAGCAATCCTTATTCTTTGAGGCGTGTCCACTTCGCCGCTAGAGCATAAGACACTCAGGTCTACAGCTTTACTTTTCTTTAAGATGTTTAATGCGCCATTGACATCAGCATTCATTAGTTTGCCAGACTTTGTTCGATACAAGCCGCGCTTAATACGTTTGCCGCTGAACTTATATTCTTTTGGATTGTCGGCATTATATTCAGGAATCTCATCGCCGTCAAAAAAGCTGGCTTGAGACGTATAKGATTCTTCCTGTTTCAAGAATTCAATGCCGTAAAATTCACAAAGATATTCTAGTTTTTCTTTTATGTTACCGAGAGGAATATTGACAAAGTTTTGATTTGTCTTTTTTCCTAGATTCATATTGCGTTGCCATGTTTCCGCATAGCCAATGACAAGTTTGCCAATTTGATTTTCAATACAGTAGTTAATGATGTAACGGCAAGTCTTGTTGATATAATCATTCACTTTATTATTGCGATTCATAGCAAGCAAAGCCTGTTTGTAACTATTCAGCCACATCATAAAGTGAGCTGAATATTTTCTTCTTTCCTTGTCTATGATGTGAATACTGATAGACAAGGAGGTGAATCACATGTTGACGGTACAACAAGCTGTATTTACAGTTGAGAGCTTAATCGGCAAAGTCCAACAACAAAAGCAGCTCATTACTCACCAGCAACAAGTCATTGAGCAACTGTTGAAAGAAAACAAACAGCTACGCAAAGAAAATGAACAACTGAAGTACCGTGTTCAAGAGCTGGAAGCACGCACGAAAAAAAACAGCTCCAATAGCCATTTGCCCCCATCTTCTGACCGTTTTGAGAAAAAGCGTTCCTCCCGCGAGCCGTCTGGCAAAAAGCCTGGTGGGCAAGAGGGACATGAGGGGAAGACGCTCCGTCAAGTGGAACATCCACATCATCGTGTCGTCCACCGTGTGCATACGTGTCAAGGATGTGGAGCTTCTTTGCGTGAAGTCAAACCGTTCAAAGTCGATATCCGTCAAGTGTTTGATGTCCCTCCTGTGG
>NZ_LLKS01000010.1:0-31239 GCF_001414205.1 Geobacillus sp. Sah69
GTGTTCGTCTTGACGTATTTTAAAAAATGGAAATGGCTGTGGAACGAATGGCTCACTACCGTCGACCATAAAAAAATCGGCGTCATGTACATKMTTGATCGATCCAGAAAGGAACGAATGGTATGGGAGCGGATTGACGAAACAGATGAAGAAGTGTTGACGGAAGAAGAGCGCCAGCAGCTGCAAAGCGATGAAGGATATATCACCGGGGGAGAAGCCAAGCGTGAATTCGGACTACAAGTTGATTTACCGTAAGGCTGCGGTCAAATTCATCCTATTTCGCGCAGGAGACTCCCACTTCAACGACCAAAGGGAGTAAGTGGGAGAGGAATGCGCGTTCCCCTTTTCTTTTGTGTATGATATAATAAAGGCGTGGAGAAAACCGTTYAATAAAGGCACTCCAATMACGGCTACTCGATGTATGGAGTTGGTTACAGGAAACGTTGTAACCGTAAAACATCGAGCGTAGGTCCGTCTGTTGTGTGTGGAAGCCAAGTACTGCCAACAGACACACCGAGAGAATCGGTAACGATGCAGGCATGACCTGCGTCGTTGGGTAGTCGTCAACCTGCCCCCTGATGCAACCCAAAGTCAAGGGAAGGAGGACGAAGTCCGTTTGCACTTCTGGGGAGTTGCAAGCCCCCACTTCAAGCGTTAGCTAAGTGGGGGTAGTTGACGCAGTTCTCCTTCCTTCAGCGAAATCGTCCGAGCACGTAAAAAATCAACGATAACACAACGCTCAGCAAGATGGATGTCACAACGGGAAAATAAAACGTCATATTCCCTTTGCGGATGACGATATCCCCCGGCAAGCGGCCGAGTTTGACAAACTGCATGACAAACCCGACCATGATGAGCACAACGCCAATCGTCATGATCAACTTTGGCAAGCTGTTCACCGCTTCGGAACCTCCATTTCGAAATGGGCATACGCCGCCGGCGTGACGACGCGCCCGCGCGGCGTCCGCTGCAGCAAACCGATTTGCAGCAAATACGGCTCATACACTTCTTCAATCGTCTGCGCCTCTTCCCCGATCACCGCCGCCATCGTTTCAAGCCCGACCGGGCCGCCGGCGAATTTTTCAATCATCGCTAAAAGCAGCTTATGGTCAATGTGATCAAGCCCGAGCCGGTCGACCTGCAGCCGCTCGAGCGCCTCGACAGCAAGCGGCAGCGTAATTCCCCTCTCTCCGCGCACTTGCGCAAAATCGCGGACGCGCCGCAGCAAACGGTTGGCGATGCGCGGCGTGCCGCGCGCCCGACGGGCAAGCTCAAGCGCCGCTTCGCGCTCGATGCCGATTTGCAAGATGGCCGCCGCCCGCTCAATGATTTGGGCGAGTTGGTCGACGTGATAGTATTCGAGCCGGCTGATGACACCAAACCGGTCGCGAAGCGGCGCCGACAGCGCCCCGGCTCTCGTGGTCGCCCCGACGAGCGTAAACGGCGGCAAGTCGAGGCGAAGCGTGCGCGCATCCGGCCCTTTGCCAATCGTGATATCTAAGCAATAATCTTCCATCGCCGAATAGAGCACCTCTTCCACCGCCCGCGGCAGCCGGTGGATCTCATCAATAAAGAGCACATCCCCCGGCTCAAGCGAAGTGAGAAGCGCCGCCAAATCTCCCGGCCGCTCGAGCGCCGGTCCAGATGTCGCTCGCAGCTTGACGCCCATTTCATTGGCGATGATCACGGCGAGCGTCGTTTTCCCAAGCCCCGGCGGTCCGTACAGCAGCACATGGTCGAGCGTCTCTTCGCGGAGCTTGGCCGCTTCAATGAACACTTTTAAGTTTTCTTTGATCTTATCTTGCCCGATATATTCATGCAAATATTGCGGGCGCAAACTCGGTTCAAGCGCAGTTTCTTCCCCTAAGACCTCCCCGGATACAAGCCGTTCCTCCACCGTCATTCCTCCCTTTGGCCGCTGTTTATCCCAAAAGCAGCGCCAGCGCCCGCTTCACATACTGTTCCGTCGACATCGCTTCTTCGCGGAGCGCCGGAATGATTTTCTCGATCTCCCGTTCAGCGTAGCCGAGCGCCTTGAGCGCCGCCACCGCCTCGGCGAGCGCACCGGAAAGCGGGGCGGCCGAACGTGCAGCCGCCGGCGCCGCAAGCGCCCCGAGCTTCCCTTTTAAATCCAAAATCATTTGCCGAGCCGTCTTTTTGCCTACGCCTGGAAACTTGCATAAAAACGCCTCGTTTTCTTCCTCGATGGCCCGCGCCAGTTCATCAGGACGCCCGGCCGCCAAAATGGCAAGGCCGCCTTTCGGCCCGATGCCGGACACTTGAAGCAGCTTTGTGAACAAGTTGCGCTCTTCGCGCGTGGAAAACCCGTATAAAGCGTGCACATCTTCGCGCACATATTCGTATGTATACACCGTCACCACCGCCTCGCGGCTCTCGCGAAAGGCAAACGGATTCGGCGTAAAAATTTCGTAGCCGATGCCATGATGGTCAATGACGATATATTCCGGGCAGACGTAGTCGACGTACCCGCGGATAAACTCGATCAATGGAACGCTCCTCCCCTTTTCTCGTCCTTTCATTGTATCATATGATTTCATTATAGCAAAAAGAAATCCCGTGATGCGCATCGCACCACGGGCTTGTCGCCGCTTTACTGGACAACCGCAAAATGGCGGTACATTTCAATCACTTGTTCGTATTGTTCTTTCGAGAGGACGCGAATTCCTTGCTTTAATTTTTGCTGCTGGCGGCTTTCGAGCTTTTGCACGTCAATTTGGAAAAACGACTGGATGATTTCGCTCGACTGGCCCGGTTTGCCGTTGAAGATAGACAACGTGCCATCGTCCGTAATTCCGAAGTAGCCGTTTGTTTTTAACAACGGCGAAATGTCGTTGATTGTTTTGAGAAACACGATCGTCTGATCATCGAGCGTCACGAGTTGCCAACCGCGATATTTTTTCCATATTTCTGTCATCGAATCGACGGTTTCGGTGACTTTCTCTTCGCTCATCTCTCCGTCCAAGTATTGCCGCTCGAGCACAATCGTCATCTTAACCGGTGCGGCGGAGGCCGAATGAACCGGCAACACGATGGCGGCGATCCACAGTATGAGGGAAAGAATTCGCATCGTTTGTTCCTCTCTTCTCGGATGATGGTTCCTTTACGCCACTAGTTTTACCAGCGGACGCCATTTTATTCCTTGATCCATCAGCTTTTTTGCCAAGCAAGCTGCCGCCGATCCAAAAAGTGGGGCGGGGATTCGAGCCAACGGCGCTCGATCATCATATTCCATTATGTTCCACGACCTTCGAACGTATGTACAAAAAAATCCGCCGGCTTCGCCGACGGACGTCGCTACTCCTCAAGCACCGATTCGTCCAAATTATGGTACACTTCTTGGACATCATCATCATCTTCAAGCGTATCGATCAACTTCAGCATTTTTTTCAAATCGTCGCCCTCAAGCGTCGTATACGTTTGCGGAATCATCGTAATTTCCGCGCTGGCAAACGTGAATCCTTGCTGTTCCAGCTCGTCTTTCACCGTTTCAAACGATTCGGGCGCTGTATAAATTTCGAACGATTCGTCCGTTGTTTCCATCTCCTCGGCGCCCGCTTCAATGGCCAACAGCAGCAATTCATCCTCATCAACGTTGTGCTGTTCGCGGTCAATCACGAGCAGCCCTTTGCGCTCGAACAAATAGGAGACGCAGCCCGTTTCCCCTAAATTGCCGCCGTTTTTCGAAAACGCCGCACGCACGTTGGCGGCGGTGCGGTTTTTATTATCCGTCAGGCAAACGACCATGACGGCAACGCCGCCTGGTCCATATCCTTCGTAGCGAATTTCCTCATAGTTGGTATGTTCTTGGGTTCCAGTTGCTTTTTTAATCGCCCGTTCAATGTTTTCGCTCGGCATGTTGGCCGCTTTCGCCTTCTCAATGACAAGGCGCAGGCTCGGATTGGACGCTGGATCGCCTCCGCCGCTTTTGGCGGCCACATAAATTTCCTTCGCCAGTTTCATGAACAGTTTGCCGCGTTTGGCATCTTGAGCATTTTTCCGCCGTTGGATATTTTTCCACTTCGAATGTCCAGCCATCGACAGTTCTCCTCTCATCGCAACGGAATGTTCCGACTATTACTATAGCAAAAAACGCGGAAATTGTCAGCCAAGCTCCAGCGAAGGAGCAGCCATGAAAAAAGGCGCCCCGCTTTTTTGGGACGCCTTTTTCGGTTTGTCACCGAGTGTTTTCCGGCCGTTCTTGAATCGTGCCATCGATAAAAATGGTGCGCAAATCACGGCGGATTTCTTCCATATTGATTGGAGTCCCGCGTCGAAGCGCGTTGTCAATCGTGCGAATGCGGTGGTACATGCTCGGATTCGAGGTGACGCGCACCCGCTTGCCGTCCGCGTATGGAGCGACCGCTTGCTCGACACGCTTCTCAAGCCGCTTGGGATGGCGGGCGTCTGTGGCAATCGCGATGAGCGCCTGATCGCCATACACAACCGCGCGGGCATCGTCGACTCCGTTCACCGCTGCGGCGCGGCGGGAAAGCTTCTCAGCCAAACCGCCGGCATAGCTTCGGTAGTACGACGGGTGCGGATCGACGTTTAGCGAGTGCAAATGCCCATGGTAGTTGTAATCACTGTCACCGAAATCGACGTCGGGCGGAAGAGCCGGAACGTCCGTGTCAAACCGGGTCGCTGCTGGTCCTCCGAGGCGGCCGTCGTCCGTCAAATAATCGGTGACCGGACCGCGGCGCGCCCATATATAACGGTTGTCATAATTGAGCGCATTGGTCCCATATTGGCCATAGCGGAAATCGTCGCCTCGCTCCGTCGAGTAAAAACCGATCGGTCTCGCCGCATCATGATAACGCTGCGCCCCTTCCTCATTCGCCCGGTAGTTGGTGCATGAGGCGAGCAATCCGGCGACCGACAACGCGCCGATCCATCTGACCGCGTATCTCAATGGAAAACCCCCCTTGGTTTCCTTCGCCCAAGGCTGGCATGAAGCCAGCCTTACGTTTAGCTTGCGGCAAACGCGGGGGGTTTATCGCTGTTAGTTCAACCCAACGAGATGACAGCTAAAACTTCGGCGGCGCAATCGCCAACTGCCGTTTATGATGCGAACGTTCATGAAGCCGTTCAATAATTTTCCGATCGCGTTCTGGAATCTCTTCCCCTTTTAAATATTTATCGATCATTTCATACGTCGTGCCCATTTCGCTTTCATCCGTCTGCCCTTCCCACAGTCCGGCGCTTGGAGCTTTCTTGATAATTTCTTCCGGGACGCCGAGCAGACGACCCATTTCGCGCACTTCGCCTTTTGTAAAGTGAATGAGCGGCACTAAATCGACTCCACCGTCACCGTATTTCGTAAAGTAGCCCGTATGCCATTCGGCGGCGTTGTCCGTACCGACGACGAGATAGCCGTAATTGTTGGCGACCGCATACAACGTCGTCATGCGCAAACGCGCCCTTGTATTCGCATCTCCGAGGCGCGCGCGCTCTTCGCTCCATTCCCCGATGGCTTTCAGCTCGGCCTCGACCGCGCCAAACAACGTCCGGTGCGCCTCGGTCAAATCGATGACCAAATGCCGGATGCCGCAGCTTTTCACCACTTTCAGCGCATCTTCCATATCTTTCGGATTGCTTTTGCAAGGCATGATCAGCCCCAGCGAATCGTCCGGAAAGGCACACTTAATCAAATGGGCGACAACCGCCGAGTCGATGCCGCCGCTGATGCCGACGACCGCCCCGTTTAAACCGGCTGATGAGACTTGGTCACGCAACCATTGCACGAGTTTGTCAATTTTTTCTTGCATCCGCCCTCGACTCCTTTTCCAAAGATTCCATTTCTCATTGTAGCATAGCATAAAGGCTGCGGACAAACCGTTCTCTCCGCTTGCGGTCAAACACAAGAGGGCGGCGGCGCGCGGCGGCTGACCGCCATTCACGAAACACATCAGCCGGAAATAAGAGCGCATGCAAAAACCAGCGTTTTTCCAACCAACGGCGAAGCGGAGCGAAACGGGCGAGTGTTGAATATGACCAACCGATATACGGCAAGAGGCGATTGGCGTATTGGCAATAGTCAAGCCCGGGCGAGGCAAGAGCGGCCGCGTCATAGTCGATGAGGTACATCTGGCCGGTTGTGGTGCGCAAAAAATTATGGGAGGCGACATCACCATGAATGATGGCAGCAGAATCCGCCGTCAACTCTGGAGCATGCTCGCGACACGTTGATAGACAGTAATCCGCCCAGCGCAGCGTAAATAAAATGTCTTCTTTGTCCATGATCGTTTCAACAACAGGCAAATGTCGGCAAAACTCCTCATAGCGGCGCCGCCATTTGTCATACAGCTGCGCACGCGGCAGCCCCATCGCCTCCTGCTTGCTGCTGGCGATGTTTGCCGTTATGGTATGGTAACGTTCGAGCAAATGAAGTCCGTCAGCGGCGTCAGCCCAAGCGGCAAACGAGATTGGACGCGCTCCGGCTACATATTCCGTCAGCAGCCAATAGCATCCGCCGGCTTCAACCACTCCTCCGCGCCCGATCGGCATAGGGGCCGGCGCGGCGGAAAAACCGGTCTTCCTTAATGCGGCAAGAAGCCAGGCGTGCCGCGCGGCCGCAACAGGAAAGCGATACGCTTTGGCGACAAACATTCCTTGCCGGGCGGCAATGGCGAAGACATGCGGTTTCAATGCCACAACTTGTTGAATAACAAGCCGATATTGGCGGTCAAGAAGAAAAAAGAGACGGCCGGCGGCGTCTCTTTTCACTTGGTTATTGTTCCTCGCCATGCCCGCTCTCCTCATCCGGCGGTTCGCTAAACAAACGGGGGCCGGCGACCGGCGGAGCAGGCGAAGGCGCATACCCAGGCGGGCTTGTCGGGTAGACGACGCCCGACCACGGAAGCGGCGCCGCCTGTTGTGGGGCATACCCGTATGGAGCCGGCGGCACGTACATGCCAGGCGGTGCATACCCCCCATAGTGCGGAACCGGCGAATATACAGGCATATAGGCAACTGGCGGATACCCAGCCGGAGGCGCATACACCCCGGGCGGCGCGTATCCCGGCGAAGCGAAAGCGGCTCCCGCTGGCGGCGCCGGCGGGATGGCAGCCCCATGTCCACCCGGCCCAAGAAGCGGTGGGGACTCCGCCGATTCACTGCTGCTTTCACTGATGCCTGGATAAGGTGCTGCACCGCTTTCTGGGCTTTCCCCGGCCGGCGGATTGGGCAGCGGAGAATACGGCGGCATCGCTGGCAACGGCGGCACATAAAACCCTGGCCCCGGCAAAATCGGCGTCACCGGCACACATCCTTGATCACTGCCAAACGCCGGCGCTGGCGGCGGCGCGACCGGAACGTATGGAATGTTCGGAAGCGGCGGCGCTTCATCACTTTCCGATTCCATCTGCTCCCCTTTCAGTTTATCCGGGCTTTCTCCTGTTTCCTCTTTCATAATGCCAGGTAAAATATTGCTCGGCTTCGGCGGAATCGGCGGCAGATTCGACAACGATTTGGCAAATGAAACGTGAGAGGACGCAGCGGCCGGCGGGATCGTATGCACAAACGGCGGTTCGACAGTCGGCGTTTTCGCTCCCTCGGCGTTCGCGGCATTTGGCGCCCCATTGACCGGCACATTCGGTGTTTCATTTACTGGTGCGTTTGGTGTTTCGTTGACAGGTACTTTCAGCTCCCCTTTCCCCGTCGCTTTCGGTGTTTCGCTGACTGGCGCCTTCACCGCCGCTTTCGGCGCTTCGCTCACCGGCGCCTTCGGGGCTTCCTTCACCGCCGCTTTCGGCGCTTCGCTCACCGGCGCCTTCGGGGCTTCCTTCCCCGCCGCTTTCGGCGCTTCGCTCACCGGCGCCTTCGGTGCTTCCTTCACCGCCGCTTTCGGCGCTTCGCTCACCGGCGCCTTCGGGGCTTCCTTCCCCGCCGCTTTCGGCGCTTCGCTCACCGGCGCCTTCGGTGCTTCCTTCACCGCCGCTTTCGGCGCTTCGCTCACCGGCGCCTTCGGGGCTTCCTTCCCCGCCGTTTTCGGCTCTTCGTTGGCCGGTGCCTTCGGTGCTTCCTTCACCGCCGCTTTCGGCGCTTCGCTCACCGGCGCCTTCGGGGCTTCCTTCCCCGCCGCTTTCGGCGCTTCGCTGGCCGGCGCCTTCGGTGCTTCCTTCACCGCCGTTTTCGGCTCTTCGTTGGCCGGCGCCTTCGGGGCTTCCTTCCCCGCCGCTTTCGGCGCTTCGCTGGCCGGCGCCTTCGGTGCTTCCTTCACCGCCGTTTTCGGCTCTTCGTTGGCCGGTGCGTCATTCGCCGGCGTTTTGCCTTCTGGAGCAACGGCGCCGAACTCTGTATCAATGTCGATCGAAACGAACGGTTTGGCTTCCGCGTATGGGTGCTCTTCTATTTTCGCTTTTTTCGGCGGCGCCTGCCATTTTGTTTCTTTTTTGACCGGCACTCCCGCCGTCGGCACTTTGATTTTCATTCCGGGCATAATCATATCCGGGTCGCTTACATGCCCATTTATTTTTTTCAATTGTTCAAAATCAACCCCATATTTTTGGGCTATTTTCCAAAGAGTATCTCCCTTCTGAACAATATGGATTTTCACTCCGCTCCCCCTCCTACACCGATACTGTTTGCACTCTATCCGACCGATGCTTGTTTCCCGATATCGTCTTTCAACACAATGTATGACGATGAGCGCCCATTTATGATAAAAAAATCCCCGGCCGGACGGAAGCGATTCCGTCACTCCGGGTTGGGGAACTAGGCAAGAGCAAGCATGCGGTCAAGCGCCGCTTTCGCCTGACAGGCCACTTTGTTCGGAACGGTGATGCGGTTGACGACCACTCCTTGTTCCAGTGATTCAAGCGCCCAAACGAAATGCGGCAAATCAATCCGATTCATCGTCAAACACGGACACATGTACGGATTTAAAGAAATAATCTCCTTATCCGGATGTTCGTTCTTTAACCGGTTGACCAAGTTCATTTCCGTCCCGATGGCCCATTGACTGCCGGGCGGGGCGTTGCGGATCATTTCGATAATATATTTCGTCGATCCGGCGTAATCCGCCTGCTGGACGACTTCCCAGCTGCATTCCGGGTGAACGATAATGTTCATTTCCGGTTTCGTCCTCCGAATTTGTTCGATTTGCCGGACGGTGAAGTTTTCATGCACCGAGCAATGCCCTTTCCAAAGGATGACTTTGACATTGTCAACCGGCCCGCTGCATTGCAGCGACTCTTCACGCGGATCCCAGACCGCCATCTCATCGAGACTGACGCCGAGCGCATAGGCGGTGTTTCTCCCTAAATGTTGATCCGGCAAAAAGAAAACCCGCTCTTTTTGCGAAAACGCCCATTTGACCATGTTTTTCGCGTTGGACGACGTCACCGTCGCCCCGCCTTGGCGGCCGACAAACGCTTTAATCGCCGCCGTCGAGTTGACATACACAAGCGGGATGATCGTTTCGCCAAATAAATCCGTGAGCGCTGCCCACGCCCGCTCGACTTGGAAAAGATCAGCCATATCGGCCATCGAACAGCCAGCGCGCATATCGGGCAAAATGACCACTTGTTCCTCTCTCGTCAAAATGTCGGCCGTTTCCGCCATAAAGTGGACGCCGCAAAATACGATATACTCCGCTTCATCGTTTTTTGCCGCCAGTTGGGCCAGTTGAAGCGAATCGCCGGTCGCATCGGCAAACTGGATGACTTCATCTTTTTGGTAGTGATGCCCAGGGATAAACAAGCGGCGGCCGAGCCGCTCTTTTATCGACCGAGCGCGGGCCTCGAGCTCGCTTTTTTCCATCGTTCTATAGCGCTCTGGCATGTCATCGAGCCGTTTTAGCTGCTCCAGTACGTTCATTATTTTCTCCCCCCGTCATTGTAAATCAAAACTAATGTCAAGCGCTCGAGCGGAATGGGTTAAAAATCCGAGCGAAATGTAGTCGACGCCGGTCGCGCCGTACGCTGCTACGTTGGCGAGCGTAATTCCCCCGGACGCTTCGGTGATGATCGGCTTTGGCACGAGCCGGACAAACGAACGCACTTCATCCGGCGTCCGGTTGTCAAACATAATGACGTCTGCCCCCGCTTCGACCGCCTCGAGCACTTCCGCTTCCGTTTCCGTTTCCACCTCGATTTTCACCATATGGCCGAGCCGCTCCCGCACCGCTTTGACCGCGTCGGCGATCGATCCGCAAAAGGCGATATGGTTGTCTTTGATCATGACGCCATCATACAAGCCAAAGCGATGGTTGTAGCCGCCCCCGCACGTGACGGCATACTTTTCAAGCATGCGCAGCCCGGGAGTTGTTTTCCTTGTGTCGCAAATGCGCGTATGACTGTCACCGAGCAAATCGACGGCTTGGCGCGTCACGGTGGCGATGCCGCTTAGGCGCTGAAGCAAATTCAAAATGACGCGCTCGCCGGACAACAGCGCTCTGACCGGGCCGGATGCAGCGGCGATCGCTTCGCCGGCTGCGACCCGCTCGCCGTCCCGTTTCATAATCGATACTTCGACGCGCGGATCAAGCAGCCGATATCCGGCTGCAATGATGCCGACGCCTGCTATGACCCCGTCCGCTTTCGCGGCAAACACGCCCGCCGCCCGCTCATCAGCGGGAAAAACCGTTTCACATGTGATATCGCCATCGCCGATATCTTCAAGAAAAAACTGCCGCAGCAATTGCTCAAGCTTTACCTCGTTCATATCCCATCCCCCTGTTCACTTGGCTCATTCACCGTCCAGCCGGCAAACAGGCCCATTCTTCTTTCGTCCGCACGAGGCGCCGCCCTTGCCAGCTCGGATGCGGATGCGGAAAATCGCTCCGGTAATGGCCGCCGCGGCTTTCTGTGCGGCGAAGCGCCGAAGAGGCGATCAGCCACCCGGCAAGCAGCATATACCCTGTTTCGATGTCCTCGGCCGCCAACGTCTCGACATCACCTTCAAGCCAATACGGCAGAGAAAATTGTTCCAGCCAATCAACCGCCTCACGAAGCCGGCTGCCATCACGCACGATGCCGACACGTGTAGACAGCTGTTCGCGAATCAACGCCCGCTCCGGCAGCGTCGGGCCGAATGGGCAATTGGACCTTCGGGCGCACCCTCCTTTCGCCGGCCAGTCGTCCCGGCGGCTGATCGAACAGGCAGCGCGGGCGCCAAATACAATGGCTTCAAGCAAGGAATTGCTGGCAAGCCGATTGGCGCCGTGCACGCCGGTGCATGCCGCTTCCCCGACAGCGTATAAACCGGGTACGGTCGTCTGCCCCCACTCATTGACGACGATGCCGCCCATGACAAAGTGGGCGCCCGGCACGACCGGAAGCCGGCCGGCTTCCCAATCGATCCCATGCGCTTCGCACAGCGCGGCAATCGTGGGAAAGCGGCGGCGAAAATGGGGGACAGCGGAAATATTCAAATAGACGCAGCCGCCGCGGTCAATCTCGGCAGCGATGGCGCGCGCGACGATATCGCGCGGCGCCAAATCGCCAAGCGGATGGACGCCGTCCATCACGCGCCGCCCGTCTTCCGTCTCTAACACCGCTCCCTCGCCGCGCACCGCCTCCGATACAAGCCCGACCGCTTTTCCCATGGCGGCCAACATCGTCGGATGAAACTGGATGAACTCCATATCCGCCACCGCCGCACCGGCGCGATACGCCATGGCAATGCCGTCGCCTGTTGCCGTTGGCGCATTCGAAGTAAACGTGTACAACCCCGCGCAGCCGCCGGACGCCAATACGACAGCGGACGCACGCCAGACCGAAACACGGCCGTCTTCCCGCTTCGTTTTCACCCCGACGCAACGGCCGTCTTCGATCAACAAGTCAATCACTTGTTCCCCCTCGACGATCGGCACACGGTCATTCAGCTGCTGAAGCAAAAACGAAACGAGCGCCTTTCCGGTTTGGTCGCCGCCGGCATGCAAAATGCGGCGGAAGCTGTGCCCGCCCTCAAGACCGACAGAAATCCGGCCTGATTCGTCGAGATCAAACGCCATGCCGGCGTTCATCCATTCCTGCAGCCGCTCCGGCCCCTCGCGGACGATGAGCTCAACCATTCGTTCATCGTTATGGAGACAACCGGCGGTCATTGTATCGTGAAAATGGCTGCGCCAACCATCTCCTTCCGCCAACGCCGCCGCCACCCCGCCTTGCGCCCGCCATGAGTTGCTGTCCGATCGGCCTTTCTTTGTGAAGATCATCACATTTTCATGCCGCGGCAAATAGTAAGCGACCGTTAACGCCGCCAGTCCGCTGCCGACAATCACAACGCCGCCTTCTCCCATGTTTGGACGCTCCTTTCTTTCCGCCTGTCTTGACATCTATATTTACACATATTTAAACTAATGGCAAGAGGTTGGCTGAAAAAAATGAAGTGAGGCGGGAAACGATGATTTATTTGGACTATGCAGCGACTACACCGATGTGCCAAGAAGCCATTGCGGCCTACGCCGAAGCAGCAGCTGTTTATTTTGGCAACGAAAGCAGCCTGCATGACATCGGAACGAAAGCAAAACAACTGCTCACCTTATGCCGGCGCGAGTTGGCCGCCATGATCAACGGGGAAGCGGAAGGGGTGTATTTCACAAGCGGCGGCACGGAAGCGAACGTGCTCGCGGTCCGTTCGCTCGTCGCCGCCCGCCGGCAGAACGGAAATCATTTGATTACGACGGAAATCGAGCACGCCTCTCTCCATCATCTGTTCAAACAGTTGGAAACAGAGGGGTACCGTGTCACTTACTTGCCGGTCGACCGTTTTGGACGCATCCGTCTCGAAGATTTGGAGCGGGCGATCACGCCGCAGACGATTCTCGCTTCCATCCAGCACGCCAACTCGGAAATCGGCACCACCCAGCCGCTTGCCGACATCGGCCGCCTGCTGCGGGCGCGCGGCGTCCTTTTCCATAGCGATTGCGTCCAAACTTTTGCTAAAATACAGCTAGACGTCAAAGCCATGGCGATTGACAGCATCTCGGTGTCCGCCCATAAAGTGTACGGGCCGAAAGGCGTCGGAGCGGTGTATATCGATCCGCGCCGCCATTGGAGTCCGGTGTTTCGGGGAGCGACGCATGAATCCGGCTTTCGCCCGGGAACGGTCAACGTGCCGGGCATCGCCGCCTTCATCACAGCCGCAAAGCAGCTGTACGATCGGATGGAAAGCGAGCAAGCGCACTTCGAACGGCTGCGCCGCCGGCTGCTTGACGCCATCACCGTCAAACAGCTGCCGATCACGGTCGAAGGCCATCCCGACTACCGGCTCGCCCACATTGTCGGTTTGACCGTTAACGGGTTGGACGGGCAGCTGGTGATGCTCGAATGCAACCGCGCCGGCATCGCCATTTCCACCGGCAGCGCCTGCCAGGTTGGACAGCAGGCGCCGTCGCGGACGATGCTCGCCGTCGGAAAAACGCCGGAAGAAGCGAAGCAGTTCGTCCGCATCTCCTTCGGCATGGCGACGACACAATCTGACATTGACGAACTCGTATCCACGCTCGAACAGATGATCTTGCCGCAAAAGGGGGGATGGACAGGATGAAGGAGGAAAAGAAAATTTTAGGGGAAGCAAGGCGCCAGCTCATTTTGCAGTGGCTGAAAGAAAGCGACACACCGCTTACCGGCGCCGAGTTGGCGGCGAAAACGAACGTCAGCCGCCAGGTGATCGTCCAAGACATTTCGCTGTTAAAGGCGCGCAACGAACCGATTATCGCGACAAGCCAAGGATATCTGTATTTAAAGCCGGCTGAGCCGGCCAAAACGTATACGCGAACGGTCGCCTGCTTCCATACACCCGAGCGGACGAAAGAAGAGCTGTATTTGCTCGTGGACTGCGGCGTGACGGTGAAAGACGTCAAAATCGAACATCCGGTCTACGGCGACTTGACCGCGTCGATCATGGTCAGCAACCGCCTGGAAGTGGACCAGTTTATCACCAAAATCGAAGCGACGAAATCGTCGTATTTGCTTCAGTTGACGGATGGGACGCATTTGCATACGCTTGAGGCCGACTCACCGCTGAAACTGGATGCCGCCTGCCACGCTTTGAAACAAGCCGGCTTTTTAATTGAAGCCTAAACGGAAACCGCATGCACGTAAAGAAAAAAACGCGGACAGGAACACACCGTTCGCGTTTTTCACCTGTTTTAGGCAAAATAATATGGATAACTGCCCAACAGCTGCACCGTGCAGCCGAGCGCTTCGATTTCGGCGATCGCTCCCGGAATGAGCACCTCGTCGAGCGGCGCGTCGATATCAATGATGAAAAAGTAGTTTCCGAGACCTGTTTTCGCCGGACGCGACTCAATTTTCGTCAAGTTGAGCCGCCGCCAGGCAAACGCCGACAGCACCTGATGGAGCGCGCCAGGATGGTCTTGCGGCAACATCACAACGACAGTCGTTTTGTCGCCGGCATAAAGCGGCGAGTTGGGCGAAAGCGGCTCATTCCGCCGGCTGACAACGATGAAGCGCGTATGGTTGTAGTCATAGTCGTGAATATTCTCTTGGACGATCACCAGCCCATATTCGTTGGCAGCGAGCCGGTTGGCGATCGCGGCCGCCGGCAAGTGGGGGTGTTCGCTCACAAATTTGGCGGCAGCGCTCGTCGATGTCATCGGCACTTGACTGGCGCCTTTGAGCACCGTATGTAAAAATTTGCGGCATTGGGCGATGGCGTGTGCGTGCGAGTACACCTCTTTCACTTCGCGCCAGTGTGGGGCATGATACGGGTGCACAAGCAAATGCTGCTCGATTGGGACGACAATTTCGCCGATGATCGGCAGCGGCTGTTCATGAATCAAATAATCGAGCGTTAAGTTGACCGACCCTTCCAATGCATTCTCAAGCGGCACAACGGCCGCCTTAATTTCCCCAGCGGCGGCGGCGTCGATGCAGTCGGGAATCGTATTGTACGGCTCGCGCGGCTCCGACGGAAACAGCGCCGCGACCGCCGCTTCGGTAAACGTCGCCTTCGGTCCTAAATAGCCGATTTTCATTTCGCTTGCCTCTCCCTTGCTTTAATACACTCCTGAACCGACAATTTCCACTTTTTCGACAAATTCAAGCCTTCTCAACTTCCCCAACAGGTCATCGATGTCTTCATGCATATCGTTCGTACTGACGGAAAGCGTCACGTTCGCCCGCCCTTGCAGCGGGATCGTCTGGTGAATCGTCAACACGTTGCAGCCGGCCGCCGCCACGACGCCAAGCAGCTGTGACAGCGTGCCCGAGCGGTCTTCCAAATGGAAAAACAACGTCACGATATTTTCTTTCGTCACCGCCTGAAACGGAAAAATGGCGTCGCGGTATTTGTAAAAGACGCCGCGGCTGATGTTCGCAAGTTGCGCCGCCTCGGCGACCGAGGCGGCTTTTTTCCGCTCAAGCAGCTGCTTAGCCAGCACGACTTTTTTCATCGCTTCCGGCAGGACATCTTCGCGCACCAAGTAAAATTTTTTCTCCACCGCACCTTCCCCCGCTTTTTACCGTTCATCCCAGTCGTCGACAAACTCAAACTCGTAATCGAGCAGCCGGACGGTGTCGCCGTCTTGCGCCCCGCGCTCGCGCAGCGCATCGTCCACCCCCATGGCCCGCAGCTGGCGGGCGAAGCGGCGCACCGATTCTTCACGCGAAAAATCGGTCATTTTCAACAGCTTTTCGATTTTATCGCCAGATAGAATAAACGCTCCGTCGCTGCCGCGGGTGATCGTAAACGGCGGCTTCTCTTTCTCATACTTATAGACGACACGCTGCACAGCCGGCTCTTCCGGTTCATGGAGCGGGAACTCCGGCGTTGTTTCCAATAAATCCGCAATGGCAAACAAAAGCTCGCGCACCCCTTGCCTTGTCGCGGCTGAAATTGGAAAGACCGGCACCGCCTCACCGACTTTCTCTTTGAAGCGGCGCAAGTTTTCTTCGGCACCTGGCATGTCCATTTTATTGGCGGCGACAATTTGCGGCCGTTCCGTCAAACGCAAGTTGTATTGCTTCAGCTCCTCGTTGATGACGACGTAATCGTCATACGGGTCGCGTCCTTCCACCGCCGCCATGTCGATGACATGGACGATGACGCGTGTCCGTTCAATATGGCGCAAAAACTGATGCCCAAGCCCCACCCCTTGATGGGCGCCTTCAATCAGCCCCGGCAAGTCGGCCATGACAAAGCTGCGGCCGTCTTCTGTTTCGACAACACCTAGGTTGGGCACAAGCGTTGTAAAATGATATTCCGCGATTTTCGGCCGCGCGGCGGAAACAACCGACAGCAACGTCGATTTGCCGACGCTTGGGAAGCCAACAAGCCCGACATCGGCAAGCAGCTTCAATTCCAAAATGACGTTTCGCTCTTCGCCCGGTTCGCCGTTTTCGGCGATTTCCGGCGCCGGATTGGCCGCAGTCGCGAACCGGGTGTTGCCGCGCCCGCCGCGCCCGCCTCTGGCGACGACAAACCGCTGGCCGGCTTCCGTCAAATCGGCGAGCACCTCATTTGTATCGGCATCGATAACGACCGTCCCAGGCGGCACTTTGACGAGCAGGTCTTCCGCATTTTTCCCATGCTGGTTTTTCGACATGCCGTTTTCGCCACGCGGCGCTTTAAAATGGCGCTGGTAGCGAAAATCCATTAGCGTTCGCAGCCCTTCGTCCACGACGAAGACGACGTCGCCGCCCTTGCCGCCGTCCCCGCCGGCCGGACCGCCTTTCGGGACGTATTTTTCCCGGCGGAACGCGACCATGCCGTTGCCGCCGTCCCCGCCTTTTACATAAATTTTCACTTGATCGACAAACATGGCTGTTCCTCCGATTCGCTTCCATCATGACAAAATGAGTGTAGCTAATATTTATTATTGTATACAGAGCCAATTCAATGCTGTCAATATATGCTTACCAATAAGGCGACCCGGAGCCGAGCGGCAGCTCGAGCTCCACCGTCAATTCGTCCGCCCCGACAGCAAACGACACGAGCCGAAGCGGTGCTGATGGCTCACAGCGCTCGAGGCAGGCGCGAATGGCATCACCATCCCGCCATGCGCCGCGGCCGTCAAAAAAGAGCCCCACCCGCCCATCCGCAATCTCAATCGTCACGCATAAATGGTTTTCCGCCTGCTCATCGGCCTGCGCCTCAAGCAGACGAAAAAACCGGCGGCACCATTCGCTCAATTGTTCGTCATACGGCGACAAATCAGCCTCGCCGCCGACAATTTCATACTCAAGAAAAATCGGGTGCGGCTCCCAGTTGTACGTCATCATCAGCTCAGCAAACCGTTCGGCCTTTAAGTTCGTTAACCGCGTTTCCTGCTGCGCTTCGCCGATAATGCCGTTGATGATTTCTTGCACCCGCTCCACTTTATTGAGCGCCAAATGGCCTTTAATGAGCTGGATTTTGTTCAGCCAGTCATGGCGGGCATGGCGCATCACTTCGACGACAGTCCATCGCTTTTCCATGCAACGCTCCCCTATTCAATGCAGCGGCAGCTTCCCGCGCCGCCTGTTGTTTCCTTCTCCCTTTTTAGAGAGGACAGTTTACTTTTACTATAGCATTTTTTGACAGCGAACGGGAGCGGTTTTTCGAGGGGAAAAAGAAAAACTCTAACCGCCACGGTTAGAGTTTTTCGAAACAATATTACGCTTCTTGACTGACCGGATAGACGCTCACGCGTTTGCGGTCGCGGCCGAGCCGTTCAAAACGGACGATGCCGTCGATTTTGGCGTACAGCGTGTCATCGCCGCCACGGCCGACGTTCAAGCCCGGATGGACTTTCGTTCCGCGTTGGCGGTACAAAATCGAGCCGCCCGTGACGAATTGGCCGTCAGCGCGTTTCGCGCCAAGGCGTTTCGCGATCGAGTCGCGGCCGTTTTTCGTCGAACCGACCCCTTTTTTCGAAGCGAAAAATTGCAAATCGAGTCTCAGCATGGCAGTCACCTCCTGCTACTTCCATGTTACACGGATGAATTTTCCGTAATCGCGTTCGATCGTCTTCAGCGAGACGACCATCGCTTTGAGCAAAAGCTGCACTTTTTCTGCCGTCGCTGCTTCTTCCAGCTCCGGAAGCTCACAACGAAGATAGCCGCCGTCTTGGCCGAGCGACACATTCGGGCGGACGCCGGTGAGCTCCTCAATGGCGTTGATCGTGCCGAACGAAACCGCCGAAGCACCGGCGCATACAATGTCCTCTCCGCGTTTCGCAAAATGGGCATGCCCTTCCATCGTAAACGCGCGAATGCAGCCGTCCGCCTCCCGTTCAATCGTGACGCGAATCATCTTATGCGTTGATTTTTTCGATCACGACTTTGGTGTACGGCTGACGGTGGCCTTGTTTGCGGCGATAGTTCTTTTTCGCTTTATATTTGAAGACGATGATTTTCTTTTGCCGGCCATGTTTTTGCACTTTCGCCGTCACGGTTGCGCCTTCGACCGTCGGGTTTCCGATTTTCACCGTTTCCCCGCCGATGAACAACACTTTGTCAAACGTGACCGTATCACCTTCATTGGCATCCAATTTTTCAATGTAAATTTCTTGGCCTTCTTCCACTTTCAATTGTTTGCCACCAGTTTCGATAATTGCGTACATGCATCGCACCTCCTTCATAATACTCAGACTCGCCAGCGTCAAGGCGGTTCCGGATGGAACGCTTCACAACCCGCGCTGAGCGGTTGTAGTACGGGTGCGTCTTTTTGCGACAGCCGCCCTCTTTTGTCCTTTCCGAAAGGGACAAAAAGTCTACAACGTCATTTATAATAACATAGAAACAGCCTATCGTCAACCACTATTTTCCCCACAAAAGCCAACAAAAAAGCGGCGGTCGCCGCTTTAATAAATGAGTGCACCTAGTGGCGCGTCGGTCCGCTTTTCCGCAAAAAACGCATGCAGCAGCTCATTTTCATCGAGCGTCATCCGCTCGCCGCTCCCGCCAGTGACCTCGATCGCATGCTTTTGTCCACGGTAAAAGCGGTGCAGCACGGCCGAGATGCGCTCCTCGGCGGAGGCGGTGATTGTCTGCAGCCTTGTATAGTCGCCTTTTTTTCCGTAATACCGTTCAAGCAAAAAGCGCATCACGATATACGGATGCTGCTTCCACTCCTGCCAGACGGCATGCGCCAAAAAAGCGGCGATCACCCACAACTCCAACTGGCGCGGCACCGCGACGAGCAAAAGGATCACGCCGGCAACGAGCATCGCCGCTGAGATGGCAACCATATTCCGGTGCGCCTCACTGAACGGGCGGCGATACGAAAGCAGCAAAAACAACAGTTTGCCGCCATCAAGCGGCCAAACCGGCAGCAGGTTCAGCCCGAAGACAGCAACGTTATAGTGAAAAAACAATTCCCAGCTCCCGTCATCCATCCAACCGGCCTTCCAGAAAAAACACGCTGCGGCCCCGAGCCAAAGATGCTGCGCCGGCCCGGCGAGCGTCACGATCCACTCCTCGCGAAACGGCCGGTTTCCATGCTCTTCCACTTCCGCTACCCCGCCAAACGGCAGCAGCAAAATCCGTTTCACCCGCCACGAAAAAAACGCCGCGGCCGCCGCATGGCCGAGCTCATGAACAAGGACGATAAAAAACAGCAAACAAAGCTGCTTAAAATGGGCGGTCAGCACCGCCATGCCGCCGATCAGCCATAACAACGGATGAACATGCAGTTTGCCAAGCAGCCCGATATACTTATTCAAAGGAGATCACCTGGATGGGGTCAATAAATTTATCTCCCTGCTTAATGGCAAAATAAAACAGCCCTTTTTGGTTATCCGTTTCGCTCGCTTGGACGGTGCCGATCTCTTTTCCCATTTCGACAAAATCGTATAGTTTCACCGATATCGTCCCTAAATGGCCATACCACGTCTCGCTGCCGTCGGCATGCTGAATGACGACTGTTTTCCCGAGATTCTCTTTCATGCCGGCAAAGGTGACGATCCCTTCTTTCATCGCTTCCACTTTGGCTCCATTCTCAGTTTCGATCGTCACACCCTCCCCGTTTTTTTCAAAACTTTCGAGAATCCGTCCAGAAGCCGGCACTGCATAGGATGAAGCCGTTTTCACCTTTTCTTCCTTTTTCGGGGCAAAAAAAGCGAGCGGCTCACCGAACGTTTTTTCATACCAGGCTGAGACGGCCGCAAACTGAAACTCGGTTTCCATCGTCCGGGCAATAAACTGCCGCGCCGGCTCGAGGGAAGCGGACGGATGCCGGAACAAAATGGCCGTCACTAGCACGAGACAGGCAGCGATGAGTGTTTTGAATAAAAACCATTCTTTGCGGAACAACGGATGGGGAGCGGATTCAAACGAATAGCGGTCGTACGTAACGACCGGCAGCCCGTACCGCTCCTCATCAACGGCGCTCCATCTAGATTCTTTTGGATCCTGCCCCTTATATTGACGTTCCCTTCTTCGTTTTTCAATGCGTTTTTTCATCTCACGGACGCGTCGATCCATACGTCCCCCCTCCACCTTTCCAACAACGTTTGTACTAATTTATGAGACAACCTCATGGAATATGAACGAGCGTTTTTCGCCGCGCCTCGCCGAACACGTCCGCGAACAAATCCCTCAAACGGTTTCACACCAACGTTTCGGCTGAGCGCCGCAACCGATCGATACCATCTGCTTCCGTTGTTACAGATCAGGAATTCCAAACAGCACAACAATTATGAATAAAAAAAGAAGGCCCATTCAACGGCCTTCTTGCGCCAACTCTATTATTTCAAACTAAATATTTTCCGAATCTTTGAAAACAGCCCCTTCTCCTCTTCCTCAAGCGGCGGCAGCGGCACCGATTCGCCGAGGATGCGGCGGGCGATGTTGCGGTAAGCGATCGACGCCTTGCTGTTAGGGTCGAGCACGATCGGTTCGCCGCGGTTCGACGCTTTGATCACGTTTTCATCGTCGACAATAATGCCGAGCAGCTCGATCGACAAATGCATGACGATTTCATCGACATCGAGCATATCTCCGTTTTTCATCATATGGCTGCGAATGCGGTTGATGATCAAGCGCGGCGACTTGACGTGCTCTTCCGCTTCAAGCAAGCCGATGATGCGGTCGGCGTCGCGGACGGCCGACACTTCCGGCGTCGTGACGACGATCGCCTCATCCGCGCCGGCGACGGCGTTGCGGTATCCTTGCTCAATGCCAGCTGGACAGTCGATGAGCACATAGTCGTATTCTTGCTTCAGCTGCTCGATCAGCTCTTTCATCTGCCCCGGATTGACCGCCGATTTATCGCTCGTTTGCGCAGCCGGCAGCAAATACAAATGGTTCTCGAACCGCTTATCTTTGACAAGCGCCTTTTGCACGGTGCAGCGCCCTTCGACGACATCGACTAAGTCGTAAATAATGCGGTTTTCAAGCCCCAGCACAACATCAAGGTTGCGCAGCCCGATGTCCGTATCGACCAGGCACACCCGCTTCCCCAAAATGGCAAGGGCCGTCCCAAGGTTCGCGGTCGTCGTCGTTTTGCCGACGCCGCCTTTCCCGGAAGTGATGACGATCGCTTCTCCCACGGTCACATTCTCCTTTCTAAGCGCGTCAAATTCGGCCGCAAATGCATGAGCAGCTGCAAGCGGTCGACAACAATCTGGTTATGTTCATCAACATAAGCGCATTCCATTTCATTTCCTTCGTCCGTTTTGTAGTCGGGAGCGCGGTTCATCACATCGCCGATGCGCAGCTGCATCGGCTTCATCACCGACGCGGCGATGACAGCTTCTTTGTTTCCACTATACCCAGCATGAGCAATGCCGCGCAAAGCACCGAGGATGAAAATGTTCCCCCCGGCGATGACTGTTCCGCCAGGGTTGACGTCGCCGATCAGCAGCAAATCCCCTTCGACATGAAGCACTTGCCCGGAACGGACGATGCGCGGGACAGCCGAAATTTTCATTTTTTGCACCCATTCGAGCGCTTCCGCTTTCGATATGACATTGCTTTCGATTGAATCGACGACCAAGTTTTTGGAACGGCGGATGAGCGCGCGCAGCTCCTCTTCTTGTTCGGGCGTCAAGTAACGGTTCCCGACTTTGAGATGCACGGAGACGAGCGGACTGTTTGGCGCAACGCCGGCGCGTTTGATGAGCCGCTCTTCGATTTCTTTCAACAAGTCCTCGTACGAACAGCGGTCATCCAACTGCAGCGTCAGCCCGTCTTTCGTCCCTTTAATCGTCACGTACTGCTGCTTTTGCTTTGCCACAACGTTCACCCCAACGAATAATTCTACAAAACGGGCCGTTTTTCCTCTTTTATTCTTCCTGCTCCGACCGGCGAATTTTTGCCATCCACCGTTCAAGCGGGTGCAAAAAGACGAGCAAAAACACGGCGTTTAACAGCAGCGTTGGCCATAAGCGGCGCCCCCAAAAGACGGCAAACGGCCAATCCGTCCGTCCGATCAACAGCTGGATGCCGTACACATAACTGTCAAGCACCGCGACAGCCAACAACGACAACAAAAAAAGAACGAGCCAGTTCTGGTGAAACCATCTCATCACTTTGCCCGCTCCATAGGCGATGAGCGCATAGGCAAACGCGTAAACGCCGAGCAGCTCCGTATAGACGCAATCATACAGAAACCCGAAAACAACCCCGTATCCCATCGCCCGCGTTCCGCCGAAGTGCACAGCCATCAGCACCAAAAAAATGAGAAAAAAGCGGGGAACAAAAAAATACCGGATGTATACATCGCCTTTCGGCCATACATCAACCAAAATGCTTTCACTGACAAAACATAACACCGCAAGGAAAGGGAGACGCCACTTATTCACTTTGCCTCCTCCTTTTCTTGCAGTGTTGCATCGATCGTCCGTTTCACAATCATAACGTCGTCCACATCGTACAAGTTGGCAAACGGCTTGACATAGATGACTTGCGTCAGCCCGTACTGATCCGGTTTGACTTCCGTCACTTCACCGATCGGCAATCCCTTTGGAAACACGCCGCCGAGGCCGGAAGTCAATACTTTTTGCTTCTCCTTCACTTTGGCGTCAATTGGAATTTCGCCAAGGATCAGTTCGCGTCGTTTGCTGTCATACCCTTCAATTAAGCCGAATACATTTTCGTTTCCTTGGACATACGCGGAAATGCGGTTGTTTTGGTCAAGCGCGCTCAACAGCTGGACGGTGGATGTGAATTGGGAAGCATGCTGCACTTTGCCGACAAGTCCAGCCGGGGTAATGACGGCCATATCTTTTTTCACCCCGTGTTGCGCACCTTTGTTGACGATCACCGTCTCCCGCCAACGGTCTGGATTCCGTCCGATCACGGTCGCTTGAATGGGGATAAAATCGCGCAAACTCTCTTTTTTATCGAGAAGCGCCCGCAACCGTTCGTTTTCCTGGCGCAGCGACTCCACTTCGGCCTGCAGCGCCGCATACTCCTCAAGCCTCGCCTTCAGCAATTGATTTTCCTCATATGTATGGCGAAGGTCGCTCACATTTTCAAGGAAGCCCGCGACCACTTGCGCAGGCTTCCCGAACAGAAGCTGGACAAAGCCAACCGTGTCTTTCACAAACTGCTCCGGCCACGTCAGTTGCTCGCGGCTGCGCAGCGAAAACCCGATCAACATGACGAGAATGACGATGCTGACAAGCAAAAAAATGAGGCGCTTATTTCCGAAAAACTGTGGCATGCGTCGGCACCTTCTTGCTGTCAGCGATGGTCTCTCGCCTTGTTTTTGAACAAGTCGATGTGGTCGAGCGCTTTTCCTGTGCCGATGGCCACGCAGTCAAGCGGATTTTCGGCGACGATGACCGGCATATCCGTTTCTTGGCTGATGACCTTATCCAAATTGCGCAACAAAGCTCCGCCGCCCGTCAGGACGATACCGCGGTCCATGATGTCGGCCGCTAGCTCCGGCGGCGTTTTTTCAAGCGTGTTTTTCACGGATTCCACAATGGCATAAACCGTGTCGCGAAGCGCCTCAGCCACTTCCTCGGCGCTGATTTCGATCGTTTTCGGCAAGCCCGTCAATAAATCGCGGCCGCGAATTTCCATGTTTCCGATTCCTTCCGGATTTCCGGCTGAACCGATTTCCATTTTAATCGCCTCGGCTGTCCGTTCGCCGATCATGAGGTTATACGACTTGCGAATGTATTGGATGATCGCTTCATCCATTTCATCACCGGCAATGCGGATCGACTGGCTCGTCACGATGCCGCCGAGCGAAATGACCGCCACTTCGGTCGTGCCGCCGCCGATGTCGACGACCATGCTGCCAGTCGGCTCCCATACCGGCAAGTTAGCGCCGATTGCAGCCGCAAACGGCTCTTCAATCGTATAGGCGTCGCGCGCTCCGGCCTGGCGCGTCGCATCGATGACCGCCCGCTCCTCGACCGCTGTAATGCCATACGGCACGCACACCATCACATACGGCTTGCCGGCAAACAATCCCTTCGTCTTGATGGCTTTGCGAATATAATATTTCATCATCGTCGCTGTCGTCTCATAATCGGCGATGACGCCGTCTTTCATCGGCCGCAGCGCCACGATGTTGCCGGGCGTGCGCCCGATCATGTTTTTCGCCTCGTTGCCGACCGCAACAATTTGCTTCGTGTCGCGCTGAATGGCGACGACGGACGGCTCGCGCAAGACGATCCCTTTTCCTTTGACATAAACAAGCGTGTTCGCTGTCCCTAAATCGATCCCAAGATCTTTCGTTCCAATCCCAAACATATCGTTGATCTTCCTTTCCGAAACGAAATGCGTATTATCATTTTTCTATTGGCCCAATTGGTCGGATGTCAGTCATTTATAAATTGTACAGCACCGCCTAAACGGATTCGGAAAAACTCATAGTTGATATTATAACTGATTCGACAAAAAATGAGAACCGTTATACATAGCCTTTTTCTTTCAGACTGATGAATTTTTGATCGCCGATGATAAGATGGTCCAACAGCTCAATGCCGATAATGCGGCCGCATTCCGCGAGCCGTTTGGTGACATCGATGTCTTCGCGGCTTGGGGTTGGATCACCGGAGGGGTGGTTGTGCACGCAAATGACAGAGGCGGCGGATCGTTTGATCGCCTCTTTAAACACTTCGCGCGGGTGGACAATTGAAGCGTTTAAGCTGCCGATGAACACCGTTTTGCGATAAATAACTTGGTTTTTTGTATTCAAATAAATCGCAACAAAATGTTCTTGCGACAAAAACCGCATATCTTCCATCACATATTTGGCTCCGTCCTCCGGGCAGCGGATCACATAGCGGTCGTTATAGCCGGATTGGTGGATGCGGCGGCCGAGTTCCAACGCCGCCAAAATTTGCGCCGCTTTTGTCGGCCCGATTCCTTTAATATTCGTCATTTCTTCCACTGTTGCGTCTTTGAGCAGCCTTAGCCCTTCAAAGTGGCGAAGGAAGCGTTGGGCAAGCTGCACGACCGACTCGTCCTTCGTTCCGGTGCGCAACAAAATCGCCAGCAGTTCATGGTCTGCCAAGCTTTCCGGCCCCGACGACAACATCCGTTCGCGCGGACGGCTGTCTTTCGGCACATCGCGGATCATCCACGCCATTGTATTCCTCCCTTTTCGTATTTTTGTTCGACCAAACGGCTGGCGCGCTGCAGGCGCCCAGCTGCTTGGCCACATCGCGTCCCCATGCCGTCTCGCGGCCATGGCGAAGCCCCAGACTGAACATCCTTTGCTGAAACAATCACGTCTCCATTCCGTAAGGCGGCCATCCAAGCCGGCGCAGCTCCCGTGCCGTCCGCGACAGCGGCAAGCCGACGACCGTCAAATAATCCCCCTCAATCCGCCTGACAAACAAGGCAGCCCGGCCTTGAATGCCGTACGCCCCCGCCTTGTCCATCGGCTCTCCGGTGGCGATGTAGGATGTGATTTCCTCATCGCTCAACTCCCAAAACGTCACCGCTGTTTTTTCAGCGAATGACACAGTCTTCCCGTGCGGCGCCGCGATCGCGACACCGGTCCAAACATCATGCGTTCGTCCGGACAAAAGCCGCAGCATGTCAAACGCTTCTGTTTCGGTGCGCGGTTTTCCCAACAAGCGTCCGTTGCACACGACGATCGTGTCGGCGCCAAGAACGAAGGCACCGGGCGCAGACGGCGCAACCGCTTCCACTTTCCGGCGGGCCAGCAATTGAACGGCTGCGTCGGGCGGCATTCCGGGGGGGATCGTCTCATCGGCCTGGCTTTCCTGCACGTCAAACGCCCAGCCGGCCAGCTCGAGGATTTGCCTGCGGCGCGGGGAACGAGAGGCAAGCACGAACCGTGGGGGCATCGTCATTCTCCTTTCTTCGTTTCGGTTCGGAAGATTCATTTGTATCGTAGCAAATTTTGCGGTGAAAGGCAATTTCTGCAGGCGGGCGAAAAAACAAAAAACGGAGCCGTTCAGCTCCGCAGCGGAACCAACTCCATGTAAACGGCAAGCGCCTCAAGCAGCTGCTGCTGGGTTTTGTTCAGCAGCTCTTTTTCCTCCCCCTCCTTGTAGGCAACAAGCGCCAAATACGCCTGCTTCAGCGACTCGGCATATTTCTTGACCGTGTTGTCGTTGGGTGTTTCGCTTTTTTCAAACGAGCCGTACACCTTGCTCAGCGCCTTCCATTCCCCGTCGCTCACATCCTTGCCGGCGAGCAAAGCGGCGGAAACTGCTGCCATGCTTTTGTATAGCGCCTCTCCTTTTTGGACGATATCCGACCGGCGCGCCTTCGTGTCGGCCGCAAACGACAGCTCCTTCACGTACGTGCTCGGCACCGCTCCTCGGTATTGGTCGTTGACCGCCCGCAGCGCTTCCTTATCCGCGCCAACCGCAATATAGAGAGCCGCCGGCTGTTTTCCAGCCACCACGACCGGCACGTCGGCCTGTCGAATCGATTCGGCTGCCCGCGCCGCCGAATCCGCATTTGAGTAGACGCCGGCCTGAATGACAGCGACCGAAAACGGGGCGGGCAACTCGCTTTCCGCACGTCCTCTGCCCGAAACCGCTCCATCCTCCGTCAGTTCTGTCAACGCTTCCGCCGCCGGCGATGGCTCCGCTTTTTCCTTCGGGACAAGACGAAGCATCACCATGCCAAATGCCATGCCGACAAGCGCCGCGACTGCCGCCGCGAGAAACAGCGGCTTGACGTGCGACGGCAGCCACGGCCGGCGCGTTTTGCCGACTTTCTTCTTGGGGACTGCCTCTGAAACGGAAAAGATCGGTTCATCAGCTTCCATAGCGGCAGCCCCCTCCTTTTCAGCAACGGCCATCACTTCTGTTTCCGTTTCTTGTCCGCCGTTGCGCCCGCGATCCGTTGCGTCTCCACCGTCTGGAAGGCTGCCCCCCTGCCGAGGGCTGAGCGAAAGGTGTCCGACCGAGGTTCCACCAACGGAAGAAGCGGCCGGCGAAGCCGCTCTGTGCTTCTGTCCGCCGGGTTCATCCTGTTGCTCGTCCGATGGTTGTTCAATGGTAAACGGCCGCGATTGTCCGTTAATGTTCACCGTAATGCCCGGACGCTGCTTGTCCATTTTGCCACCGTCCTTTTTCACACTTCGATTTCTTTCGCCTATCTTACCATAAAGAGAAAAAAAAAGAACAAGACATTTGTCGCCTTGTTCCTGCTTCTTTTCTTCATTTTCCGACATTATCGGTCACGAATCATCTCCGTCCCCAGCGCTTCGACAGGAATCGGCTGCTCGCGCCCCTCATAGGTGCAAAGCTGCTTTGTCTCGCCTTTCAAGCAGACAGCGTACTCAATCCCGCCGTCTTCCCGCTTCGTGGCAAGCACGTACGATGGATTCGTTTCCGGCGGCAATACATTTCCGGTAAACGGATCTTCGATTGGATCCAGCAAACCGTTGCCCACCAATTCTCCATACGACAATATGGCAGAAGAACGGGCTGGCAAAAACTCCACTTTTTCCGCGCCGACATACAGCCGCGCCGCTTCATACAAGCCATAAGCATCCGAAACAAACGCCCGCTCGCGCGCACGGTCGATCACCGTCCACATAGCAAGACCGACGATCATCGCTACCATGCCGATGATCACAAGCACAGCCAACAGCTCAATGAGGGTCATTCCCCGCTTCATGCGAATGAGCATATCGGACTTCCACCATCCTCTCTATCGGTCCGAAGACGGCGCCATTTCCACGAGCGGATTGTCTTTGCCGCTTGGCGGAGGGACATCGCGGATGGGAATGAGCTGCTTCCATTTCTCAAGCTGTGGTGCGTAAAAGGCGCGGACATTGATGGAATAGGCGAGCGGTTGCACGTCGACAGCGGTGGACGTCAACTCCGGCGGGCCGGTAAACGTCAATCCTTCCACCGCCAAAATGCGCTCAGAGTGCTCAAGCACCTCTAAAAACCGTTCAAGCTGATAATAGGAGGGAGATTCCACCGTCAATTGGGCGGTAATAGACTGGATGCCGCTTGGAGGAATCAACGCCTTGTCTCCGGACGCCTTGCTTTCCGCTCCATTCGCGTTCCCTTGCGAAGGAGATTCTCCGGTTCCTTGCCCTTCAGCGAAGCTGACGCTCAATAGCCGGCTGTCAGAAATATATTCCGCTTTTTGAAACGCCAGCAACAGTTGGTCGGCGAACGGGCGCACCGGCACTTTCCTCTGCAAAGCCGCCAGGCTCTCTGCCGTTTCTTCTCGATTCCCCGCCGCCTGCTTTTTCATTGCAGCCAACACGTTTTTCTCGCTTTGTACGACCGCCTCGAGCCGATCCATTTGTTCGTAGCGCGGCATGAGCACAAAAACATAGAAAGCGGCAAACAAAAGAGCGGCAAGAAGAAACACCCCGGTAAACACGAGCGGCCATTTTCCAAAACGGCCCATCATTCGTTGTCCCCCTCTTTTCCTGTCGGCTGAAGTTCCAGCTCATATTGCGCGATATACCGCGGCACGATCGTTTCCCCCTCTGCCCCGCCGCTTTCGCCGCTGGCCGAGATGCCGGTCAATTTGACGGCTTTGACCAAATGAACTTCCTCAAGCCGATCTAAATAATAGGCCGCTTCTTCCGCCGCATCAAACTGCACTGTCATCGTCACCGTCTTTTGACCGGCATACGAAAAGTTCATGATAAAGCCGCGCTCCGGCAGTTGTTTGGCCAACGCACGCAACAGCGGCACCGTTTTGAGCGGATAACGGTTCGCCCATTCGACCGCTTTAGCAAGCTCTTGCTCAGCTTGCTGCTGCTCCGTCGTTTTTCCCTTCGCCTCCATCGCCGCCTGCTCGGCGCGCACTTGCCGAAGCTCCCCTTCAAGCACCGCGAGCCGTTGATTCGCACGCTCCATCAGCCAGTAGCCTCCCCCAGCGCCAAGCAGCAGAAGCAAAACGGCGAAGGCCGCCAGCACGGCGCCCGCCGCACGGCGCGGCTCTTTGCGCGGCAGCAAGTTGATGTCAACGATCATGGTCAGCCATTCCTTCTTTCAACGCCAATCCCCAGGCGAGATGATAACGGTCCGGCAACGGATCAAGCGAGCGAGAAAGCCGCTCCGGCGGCACATCAAGCCGCTCTGACATAACGGCAAACACATCGTCAAGCCGCGGATGGTCGCCGATGAGGAAGAGGCGCGTAATTTGCTGTTTTCCTTGCTGGATGGAAAACGAATAAAAGCTCATCATCCGCTCGACTTCCTTATACACCTCCGCAAACGGGTCAACGATCGGCATCGTTCGCTCCCCGGGCGCCTCAAGCGGCACATGGCGCATAAACTGCGGCAAATGGCGGTGGAAGACGCTCAAATTGACAGCCGATTCGTCAAACTGGACAAGCAAAATGTGGTCGTCCGCCGCGGCTTGTCCGGCAACAAAAAACGGGCGATAGGCGCAAAGCGGGGACACATCGGCCGCCACCGGGCGCAGGCCGGCGTCTTCCAAGAGCGCCGCATATTCGGCCACCGCCTCTTCCGGCGCGGCAAACAACAGCACGTTCAGCGCCTCGCTTGTTCTCTCGGCCACGACGTAGTCAAACACCGGATCGGCGAACGGAATCGGAATCGATTCACCAAGCTCCATAAACAAATAGCCGCGGATGTCCTCGTCCGGCAAATGAGCGGGAAGCGGCAAATGGCGGATCATCACAAACGGATCGGGAACGACAAAGCGGACACGCCGCCCGTCAAGTTTCCATTCGTCAACACATTCGTCCAAAATCATCGCCAACGTTTCCCGATCGGCGATTTTTCCATCGCGAATGATGCCGGGCGGCAAGGCTCGCTCGCCCCATCGCCTCGCCTCGGGCGGCTGCCCCGGCCTTGCTTCCACATAGCGCAGGACATGATCTTTGATGATGATGTTCGCCTGTTTCGCCTTTCGCCGCCATAACGCCATCTTCATTCCGCTTCCTTTCTGCCGTCTTTACATCATGAGTGAAATATACGCGCGCACGATCGCTTCTCCGAAGAAAAACGCGGTCAACGCCCCGAGTGCGATCGCCGGCGCAAACGGCATCGGCTTGCCGCGCCGCACGCGGCCCAACGCCATGCCGACAAGCCCGATCACCGTTCCGTACAACGTCGCCAAGAAAAACGCGAGCAACACCATTTTCCAACCGAGCACAAACCCAAGCACGGCAAACAGCTTCACATCGCCGCCCCCCATCCCGCCTTTGGACAAAACGGCGATCAGCCATAAAAGCGAAAATCCGACCGCCGCCCCAAGGAGCATATCGGCCCACGGCAAAAACGGAATCACAAGCCGCTCAACCAAAAACAAACCAGCAAACACCAAAAGCACCCGGTCGGGGATGAGCATGTAGCGAAGATCGGAGACGACAATGATGGCAAACAAGCTGATCAACGTCCACGCCACAACGAGCCGCCCGCTCCAGCCGACCCACATCGGCGCGGCCGTAAACAAGGCAGCGGTGGCCAATTCCATCGCCGGGTAAAGGGGAGAAATGCGCCCCCCGCACCCTTTGCACCGCCCGCGCTGCACGACATACGACACAACCGGAATGAGCTCCCCCGCCGATAGCGTCCGTCCGCACGCCGGACAATGCGACCGCGGCCTGATGATTGACTCCCCGACCGGCACCCGCAGCCCGACAACGTTAAAGAACGAGGCGAGGAGGAGGGAGTAGAGGAAAACCAAAGTTAGGGCAATTTGATTCATAGATATTAATTCCTATCAAACGCTTTTTCTATTTTCAGCTATCTTCTTAACTTCCACTCTCACCTTTGACAGCCCCAACTGCACTGCGTTTAAGATTTTGTTCTTCGACAGCTGCCCCATTATTGTGTACTCCTCGCTGGCTGTTAATTAATTTCACATAGTAACTTAATTTATTTCCATTATTTTTGATAAGTACGTAAGAATAACCAGCGTTAGGATCATTACTSTC
>NZ_LLKS01000011.1:0-7951 GCF_001414205.1 Geobacillus sp. Sah69
CAAAAACAGAAAGCCCGCGAACGGTTGGAGAGTGAAGAAGGGCAAGCCCGATACCGCCAACGCCAAACCGACATTGAGAGTGTATTTGGGCAAATCAAACAAAATCGCGGGTTTCGTCGCTTTGTCCTGCGAGGCCTCCAAAAAGTTTCCATCGAATGGGGGCTGGTTTGTGCTGCCCACAATCTTCTCAAAAAAGCCGCTAGGGACAAGCAATTGTCCTTGGTGGCGTAAATGAGGGGGAGAACAGAGTCGGAATTTTGTTCCGTTTGGTAAAATATACAAAAACCAGAGAGGGCTGACTCCAAAAGTCCGCTTTTTGGCGGACTTTTGGGTCAGCCCCTTCTTCTTTTGGATTAATGCGGCAAAAACGCCAGCTGCAAAAAGAACAGCACGGCAAGCACGTACAGCAGCAACGGCACATCGCGCCAGCGGCCGCGGGCGATTTTTAAGAGCGGGTACGAGATGAAGCCGAGCGCGATGCCGGTCGCGATGCTGGACGTGAGCGGCATGCTTAAGATGATGAGAAAGGCTGAGAACGCTTCGTCCAGTTCGCGCCAATTGATATGGGCGATGTTGCTGATCATCAAGCTGCCGACGACAATGAGCGCTGGGGCGGTGATGGCAGAAAGCCCGGCGACGGCGCCGACAAGCGGGCTGAAAAAGGCGGCTGCGATGAACAAGACGGCGACCGTGAGCGCGGTCAAGCCGGTGCGGCCGCCGGCGGCGACGCCGGTTGACGACTCGATGTACGCCGATGTCGGGCTCGTGCCGAACATGGCGCCGATCGTGGTCGCGACGGAGTCGGCCAAGAGCGCCTCGCGGGCGCGCGGCAGTGTGTTTCCTTTCATCAGTCCCGCTTGCTGGGCGACGCCGATCATCGTGCCGGTCGTGTCAAAGAGCGTGACAAGCAAAAAGGAAAAGACGACAGCGTACAGGCTGTGGCTGATGACATCGCCAACGGCCGTCAATGGATTGGCGGCGACAAGCCCTTCCGGCAGCGACGGCAGCGAGACGATACCTTTGTCAAAGTGAAGCTGCCCGGTCGCGTAGGCGATGACGCCGGTCACGACCATGGCGTAAAAGAGCGCGCCGTTGACGCCGCGCATCATGAAAACGAGCGTCACCGCCAGGCCGATGAGCGTCAACACGGCCGACGGGGCATGCAAGTTGCCAAGCGCGACCAAATTTTGCGGATGGGCTTGGATAATTCCGGTCAGCCGCAGGCCGATAAAGGCGATAAACAGCCCGATGCCGGCGGTGATGCCATGTTTTAAGCTGTCGGGGATCACTTCGATCAGCTTGCTGCGGAGCGGGGTGAGCGACAGCAACAAAAACAGCAATCCCGCGACAAACACAGCGGAAAACGCGGTTTCGTACGAAATGCCGCCGTGCGAGCCGACGACGGAATAGGCAAAATACGCGTTCAGCCCCATGCCGGGGGCAATGGCGATCGGATAGTTGGCGAATATTGCCATCCAAAGCGTGCCGACGACGGTGGCGATGACGGTGGCGGTGAACGCCTGTTCAAACGGGACGCCGGCGTCTGATAAGATGATCGGATTGACGACGATGATGTACACCATGGTGAAAAAGGTCGTCAGGCCAGCGAGAACCTCTGTTTTGCGATTGCTGGCATGGTGCGGAAGACGAATCATAGGCAACCTCCTAAAGACGAACAATATGAAAGACAAATATAATAATATTCGTTTTTATTTCAAAAAGCAATGGGGACGCCCGATGGCGTCCCCCTGTTTGTTACTCCGCGTCGCTCAGCCGTTTTCCAGCGATGGCGTAATGGTCTTTCGTCATTTCTTCAATGAATACGACAACGCTCTCCCGTTTCGCCCCTGTCGTCTCGACGACGGCGTCCGTCACTTTTTCAACAAGCGCTTTCTTCTGTTCATCCGTGCGGCCGGCGAGCATTTTGATCGTGACATACGGCATCATCATTCCCCCCATTTCCTTGTCGAGTGCTATCACGCTTATTATACCATGGAACCGTGAAGTTCAGTCCACTTTTGGCGGTAAATCATGTATACTAAGGATAGTGAATACAGGGGAAAAGGAGTTAATCAAGTGGAACACATTTTGCCGTATTCGTTAAGCGAAATTCCGTACGTGCTGTTGACGCTGGCGCTGGCGTTTTCTGTGCATGAGTTCGCCCATGCCTACGTTGCTTACAAGTTCGGCGATCCGACGGCGAAAAACGAGGGACGGCTGACATTGTCACCGTTTGCCCATTTGGATTTGCTTGGAACTTTGCTGATCTTTCTCGCCGGGTTTGGCTGGGCGCGCCCGGTGCCAGTCAATCGCTTTTATTTCAAAAACCCGCGCCTTGCCGGCATTCTTGTCTCGGTGGCAGGGCCGCTAAGCAACCTCGCGCTCGCCGGGCTTGGATTTGTCATTTGGTACGCCATGATCGATTTCGGCATCATGCGGGCGCTGCCGGATTGGTTTGCGGCCGGGTTTGATCTGTTTTTCCAAATTTTTATCAGCTTGAACGCCGTCTTGTTTGTGTTTAATTTATTGCCATTTCCGCCGCTTGATGGGTATCGTATTATTGAAGACTTGGCCCCGGATGGGCTGCGGGCGAAAATGACGCAGTGGGAAACGTACGGGGCGCTCATTTTCCTTGTTCTCGTGCTGACGCCGCTCGATCGCTATACGATTGAGCCGGTGTTTCAAGTGGCGCTGCCGTTTGTGCTTGAGAACTTGCAGTCACTTGTGGCCAGCTTGTTTATGTAGGAAGGAGGAACAAGCGGATGGAGCAAAAAAAGAAAAAAAACATCGGCTTTAATATCATCAAAGACGACCCGACCGACGGGCACCGCGGCTTTGGCGCCGGGGCGTTGAGCCTAGAAAACGTGTCGCCGGTCATCATTGACGTCGAAGCGGGTGAAGCGTTCGTTGATATGGGGGCGATGCATGCCCGCAGCTCTGTTGAGCGCGGCATCAAGTTTTTGCCGGATCGCTCCGCCGTGCCAAACGGCAAGCCGTATTGGATCGTCTGGGTGACGATCGAGCGCCGCGAGGACGGTCCGTATTACGCCGGGGTGACGGCGTGCGAAATGACGGTCGACCGTGAGGCGCGCCGTGGTTATAAGTTATTGCCGGAACATGTGAACCGGCTCGATAAATCGCTGAAACGGCATATCATCGTCGATCATATGGACGCTAAGTCGAAGCGGGTGCTCGCCGACTTTTTGAAAGGCCACGACATCGGGATGTGGAACCGCTCGAGCGATGAACTGAAAAAAGGACTCGAAGGCGAATTGTGACGGTTTTGTGAACATGTTTGCCTAAGGGCTTGTTCTTATCTGGAAAAAAGGATAAACTAAATCTACATGTATAACACAGGAAAACTAGGACAAGAAAATCCCCTGCGGGCAAACGCAGGGGATTTTCTTGTTTAAAACCATGGAAACCATTTCTCGAACCAGCTTTTTCCGTCTTCTTTTTTCTTCTTCTCCTCTTTTACATGATCGGTGCAATAGTCAACTGGTTCTGTGCCAGCGATATAATACGTTTTCCGCTTCACTGGGCACGAATCGGTTGCCAGCTTGCCGTTTTGCGGGTCGATGTAGACACCGATGACGCCTTTGGTCGGCTTGAACGATTTTTTCGGCTCGCCGGCGAGGCTTTTCTCCATAAAGCGGATCCATATTTGTTTCGCGTATTGCTTTTCGTCAAAGCGGCTCATCGTTTCGCCGCGGTCGTAGCCGGTCCAGACGCCGGCGACCAACTGCGGGGCGAAGCCGATCATCCAGCTGTCCGTTTTCGTCGTCCCGGACTTGCCGGCGTACGGGCGCGTCATTTCATCGGCGATCGATTGCCCGGTGACGGTCGTATAGCCGTTAAGCTTTGGGTCGAACATTCCGGTCATTAAATGGGTCGTCACAAACGCTGCGTCGCGGTCGAGCACTTGCCGGCTCTCCGACTTATGTTCATACAGCACGTTTCCGTTCGCGTCGACGACTTTTTGAATAAACACCGGTTCGGTTTGTTTGCCGTAGTTGGCCAGCGTGCTGTACGCGGCCACCATGTCGATCACTTTCACGGGCGAGGTGCCAAGCGCCAATGACGGCACTGCTTTCAATCTGCTTGTAATGCCAAGCGCTTTCGCTGTTTCGACGAGTTTGTCGGCGCCGATAAACTGGAGCGTTTTCACCGCAAAGACGTTGTCGGATACAGCGAGCGCCTGAGCGAGCGTGATCGGGCCATTGGCGTAGTAGTCATTGTAATTATGGGGGGTGTACGACGATCGGCCGCCGTTAAACGTAAATGTCGTCAGCTCGCTGCGCAGTTGGGTCGATGGGGTGAATCCTTGCTTGATCGCCGCGTAATACAAAAACGGCTTAAATGTCGACCCTGGCTGGCGTTCCGCTTGCACAGCGCGGTTGAACGAGCTTTCTTCGTAGTTGCGTCCGCCGATGAGCGCCTTTACTTCCCCTGTGCGCGGATCCATGGCCACCAATGCCGCCTGGATGGCAGAATGGGGACTGATGACTTGCTTAACTTGTTCTTCGGCGATTCGCTGCAGGCGTCGGTCGAGCGTTGTGTAGACGCGCAGCCCCCCGAGCTCAATCGTCCGCTCATCAAAGCCAAGCTTCGTGCGCAGCTGCTGTTTCACAACATCTTGGAAATACGGGGCCACAGGCTGCTCTCGTTCGCGGTGGCGGATGTAAACGAGCTTGTCACGGTACGCCCGCTCCGCTTCTTCGCGGCTGATGTAGCCGGCTTCCACCATGGAGGTGAGCACGATTTTTTGCCGCGCTTTTGCCCGCGCCTCGTTGACAAGCGGCGAGTAGTAATACGGCCCTTTCGGAATGCCGGCGAGCATCGCCGCCTCGCTGAGCGCCAGCTCGCTCGCGTGCTTGCCGAAATAATAGCGCGCTGCTGCCTCGATGCCGTAGGCGCCATGGCCGTAGTAAATCGTATTTAAATAGCCTTCTAAAATTTTTTCTTTGCTGTAATTGGCTTCAAGGCGGATCGTGTACAGCGCTTCCTGGATTTTTCGCGACCACGTTTTCTCATGTGTTAAAAACAAGTTGCGTGCATATTGCTGGGTGATCGTGCTCGCTCCTTGCACTTTGTCCATGGCCTCGAGATTGGCGAGCACCGCGCCGGTGATCCGTTTCAAGTCAAATCCGTGGTGTTCGTAAAACTTTCGGTCCTCAACGGCAATCGTCGCCTCGATGACGTGCGGGGAAATGTCACCGAGATGAACCCAGTACCGCTTTTGTCCATGGTCGCTTTCCCCGATTTTGCGGCCGTCGTCCGCATAAAAAATCGTTGTTTGCGGCACGGCGACCGGCGGGGCGCCTTCGATTTTGGCAAACAAAATAAAGCTCCCGAGAGCGGCGAAGGCAAAGATGGCGAGAAAAAAGCCGATAAAGACGGCGGCGCGCACATATTTCCACGTGCCGCGAAAACGGCTGCCCGGGATCGGTTCCATTGCGCATCACCTCAACGGTTTTGGCGTTGTTTTAGACATGCGGGCGGACGCCTGGCTGGATGTGCCGCCTTGCTTTTGTCAAGGCTTCGCCAGCGAGGTTTTCCGCTTTTTCTTACCAGTATGAAAAAAAATTTTTTATTTTAAACTTGTTCCTCTTGCATTTTTGCTAGATTGCTCTATACTTTTTCGTGTTTAGTTTTTCGTTGGCTAAGGAAAACTTGTATAGTAAGCAACGCTCGGAGAAAGGATGTTACCGATGGAACTTTGGTTTACCGAAAAGCAAACGGAGCATTTTGGCATCACCGCACGCATCGTCCGCACTTTACATACAGAACAAACGCCGTTTCAAAAGCTTGATATGGTCGAAACGGCGGAGTTTGGCAACATGCTCATTTTAGACGGCATGGTGATGACGACGCAAAAAGACGAGTTCGTCTATCATGAAATGGTCGCCCACGTCCCATTGTTCACCCATCCGAAGCCAGAGAACGTCCTTGTCGTTGGCGGCGGCGACGGAGGCGTCATTCGTGAAGTGCTGAAACACCCGAGCGTCAAAAAAGCGACGCTTGTCGAAATTGACGGCAAAGTGATCGAGTATTCGAAAAAATACTTGCCGGAAATTGCCGGAAAACTCGACGATCCGCGCGTCGAAGTGAAAGTCGATGACGGGTTTATGCACATCGCGCAAAGCAAAAACGAATACGACGTCATCATGGTCGACTCGACGGAACCAGTCGGCCCGGCGGTCAACTTGTTCACAAAAGGGTTTTATGCCGGCATCGCCAACGCGCTGAAAGAGGACGGCATTTTCGTCGCCCAAACGGACAATCCGTGGTTTAAAGCGGACTTGATCCGCAACGTCTACCGCGATGTGAAAGAAATTTTCCCGATCACCCGTTTGTATACAGCGAACATTCCGACGTATCCGAGCGGGCTCTGGACGTTTACGCTCGGCTCGAAACAATACGACCCGCTTGCGGTGAGCGACGACCGGTTCCATGACATTGAGACGAAATACTACACGAAAGAATTGCATAAGGCGTGTTTCGTTTTGCCAAAATTTGTCGCGGACCTAGTGAAATAAGGGGGCAGATCGATGCGTTTTGATGAAGCTTATTCAGGCAACGTCTTTATTGGCAGCCACCCGAACTTCGAAGAGAGCGAAGCGGTCATTTACGGCATGCCGATGGACTGGACGGTCAGCTACCGGCCTGGCTCGCGGTTTGGCCCGGCCCGCATCCGCGAAGTGTCAATCGGGCTTGAGGAGTACAGCCCATATTTGGATCGCGAACTCAAAGACATCCGCTACTTTGACGCTGGAGACATTCCGCTGCCGTTTGGCAATGCGGCCCGCAGTTTAGAGCTGATTGAGCAGTTCGTGAAAAAGGTGCTTGACGCCGGCAAGTTTCCGCTCGGCCTCGGCGGCGAACATCTCGTCTCTTGGCCGGTCATCAAAGCGGTGTACGACTATTACCCGGATTTGGCCGTCATTCACATGGACGCCCATACCGACTTGCGCGAACATTACGAAGGCGAGCCGCTGTCGCACGCGACGCCAATCCGCAAAGTCGCTGACTTGATCGGCCCGACGAATGTCTTTTCGTTCGGCATCCGTTCCGGGATGAAAGAGGAGTTTGAGTGGGCGAAAGAAAACGGTATGTACATCGCCAAGTTTGAGGTGCTTGAACCGCTCCGCTCCGTGTTGCCAAAGCTCGCCGGCCGCCCGGTGTATGTGACGATCGACATCGATGTGCTTGACCCGGCCCATGCCCCCGGAACGGGAACGGTCGATGCCGGCGGCATTACATCGAAAGAACTGCTAGCCGCGATCCATGAGATCGCCCGCTCCGACGTCCGCGTTGTCGGCGCCGATTTGGTGGAAGTCGCGCCGATTTACGACCACTCCGAACAAACGGCCAATACGGCGAGCAAGCTTGTGCGGGAAATGCTGCTTGGTTGGGTAGGGAAGTGAAAAATGAGAAAAAGCGCCTAAATCGCAAGTTTGCGAGGGTGCTTTTTTCTTTGGTGGGACAAAAGATGCAGGAATATGAGCGTACGGAGCGTAATAATTAATGTATTTACAGAAAAAGGAGGGATGAGAGTCCGAAAGCGCTTACGATATGAATTCCTGAAAATGGTTCGCTAACTAGTGATTGACAACGCCCGTAGTGAACCGAAAAAATGTTCTCCACAAAGTCTTGACTGACTCTCGCCTTAACTATATTTTGCTGAAAATAGGATAGATTCAGTAAAATATAGTATCATATAGTTAGATGGGAGGTGAAAACATGTATTTTTGTATCAAACAACAGCTAAATGGTTTGACCAAAGAAGAATACTTGACTCTTCGAGAACTGTGCCATATTGCCAAGAACATGTACAACGTCGGATTGTACAATGTCAGACAATACTATTTTGAACACAAGGAATTTCTTAATTATGAGAAAAATTATCATCTTGCCAAAACTAACGAAAACTATAAGCTGTTAAACAGCA
>NZ_LLKS01000012.1:0-8737 GCF_001414205.1 Geobacillus sp. Sah69
GTATTAYACGACCCGATCCGTCAATCCGCTGACCGGCAAGCAGTCCATCGTCGCCTTGTGCCGGAAGCTGTTGAATGTGCTGTTTGCGATTTGTACGAAGAAACAAGCGTTTGACGCGGAGCGAATGAAACAGGACGTCTTGTCCCAGGTGCAACGGGCGGCCTAAGGCCTCCCCCTGCGAACGGAAGAATCGTTGGACAACGAGATGACACCGGAGAAGCTGGCGTGATTTTATCCATTCGACCTTGAGTCCCCAAAGGAGCTTGGCCGGCCTCCGCCTGATGACGAGACCGAACGAGGGAATGTTGGCGCGAAGACGCCCGGAGACATGGGAGGGTTCGTCCTCATCAGCGACGCGGAGATCCAAAGGGTGCATCGAATACGCTTCCCCCCACGGCAGGAAAATATAACCAGCCGTGGCCGCGAAGCGCACCCTAGGTCTGTAAGATATCCACAAAACTGAAAAAGGATGTAAGAGATTTTGTCGAAAAATATTTTTTGGACACCCCTGAGGGGCCGAAAAGCCTTGATAAATCAACATTTCTAGAGGGAGGCCGTATTATGCTATCTCACGAGAAACAAAACATAATCGATTGGATCGAGATGGAGAAAAAAGAAATTATTGAATTTCTCCGCGAGTTGGTCGCCATTCCTTCAGACAATCCACCTGGTGATTGCTATGCCATTGCCCAACATATCTATAAGCGGTTGCAGCAATTTTCCTTTTATGATGCCGAGCTGCTGGAGGTGGAGGCCGAGAAAGTAAGGGAACGAGGGATGATACGGGTAGCGAACGTCGTAGCAAAAACGACGTTTGGATCTGGCGATGGCCCAGAAATTGTCCTCAACGCCCACGGGGATGTCGTAGCCCCGGGGCTTGGCTGGACGTATGATCCGTATGGCGGGGAAATTGTCGACGGGAAAATATACGGGCGCGGAGCAGCGGTATCGAAATCGGACATTGCCGCCTATACGTTTGCAGTCATGGCACTTCGGCAAGTGGGTGAAAAGCTTTCGGGGACCGTCTCGCTTGCCTTTAACTTTGATGAAGAAACAGGCGGAGAAATTGGCCCGAAATGGATGATAGAAAACGGGTATATTCAGCCGTCTATGGCGATTTCAGCTGGATTTACGCATTCGATTGTCAACTCTCATAACGGTTGCCTTCATCTTGAAATTCGCACGAAAGGCAAGTCGGCCCACGCAGCGGCGCCATATACAGGGTATGATGCCGTTGAGGCGATGACGGGCGTATTGCAGGCCCTTTATGCTTATCGGGAAACGTTGCAACAGAAACGTTCGGTGGTTCCGGGGATTGATTCCCCTACTTTAGTTGTCGGGTTGATTTCGGGGGGGATTAACACGAACGTTGTGCCTGACCAATGCGCTATTCGCATTGATCGCCGCTTGATTCCTGAAGAAGACGGAGAGCAAGTGGAAATGGAGATTCGACAGTTAGTCAAACGGGCAGCCGAGCGCTATGAGGGGATTGAAGTAGAATGCGATCGAATTCTTTTGGCCAAAAGTTTTGAGCCGACACCGTCCGATTGCCCGCTCATTCAAACGCTTGTGGCAAATTGGAAGGAAATCATGACAGGAGAACCAGAAATTCATGGAATTCCGCTCTACACTGATGCACGGCACTTTGCGGAAGCGGGTGTTCCGGTTGTACTATTTGGCGCTGGTCCGCGCACGTTGCTTGAAGCGAACGGCCATCGGGCGGATGAACACGTTCGGATAGATGATTTGATTGCAGCAACCAAAATCGTGGCTCTTACGTTGTATGACTTGTTGCGGAAAGAGGAGTAAACGAGTCCGTCTTATCAGCGTGGAGCAGTTCGGAATAGTATTAAATAAGGGAAAAGGCCATCACGCGGAGGTTTCTTGCTCAAGAGTATCCGTCGTTTTTTGAAAAGCCGGTTGACTTCTTCATGCTATAGAAGTGGAGAGATAAACTTAGTCAGAAAACGGTGAGGAAAGGCAGGCGAAAAGGGGCTGGCCCAAAAGGGGAATTTTCCTCAAACAAAACACGACATATTGTTTCTTTTCTTAGTGATTGCTTTATGCCTATATACAGTAATAAGAAAGGGTGTTCCAATCCTTTTTGGGACACCCTCACTTTTTTTGTACGCTTGGTATGGTGCGGCGTTACAAAAGAAAAGTCTTCAATGGAGGATGGTGAGTGCCTATCATTAGTTGAAAGTTTGTTTTGTATTCATTTTATGTTATAATCATGTAATAAAATATTACATAAGGAGTGACACTCATTGATTTTTGCGAGACGTGCGGAACGAAAAATAAAGCGCGAACTGGATCAGCCTCGACGTGAGGAAACGCAGGGAGGACCGCAACAAATTGCAAGGCAAATTGTTGTGGCGGTTGATCAGCTCAAAGCAGCGATGGAACAGATGAAGATGGCGGCACTTTCGCTGAATGACATTTCCGATTCAAGCCGGAATAGTGCGGCAGAGCTGATGGACCATAGCGAGAAAACGGTGGAGTATACGGAAAAAGTGGCGAACAAAATGCGAACAATCGAGGAGGCGGCTAGGGAAATCGCTGCATCTTCACGTGATATGTATGCGAGCAGCCAGCAGTTTTCCGAACATTGGCTGCATTCATGGAATTCATTGGAGACGTTGCAAAAAGAAATTCGAACACTGCGCTCCCACCATGAAACGTTATTGGAACAAATGGACCATCTCGTTCATCATTCGCGACGCATCAATGAAATTATATCAGCGATCGGCGAGATTTCGCAGAAAGCGTCGAACAGATTTTACGCATTAATGAAGCGCTGCAAAAGACAGCGGAGGAGCTGCAGCAAACGGTCGGACGTGATTGGATGAGAGAAACGATTTCTGTCGATGATGCGGTCGTGAAAAACACGATTCAGAAACTATCGGCTTTGCTTCAGTCAGCTCCGTTGGAACAAATGGATGAGGCCATGCATCAACGCGTGCTGGATCGATTTTTATCTGAGAATGGAGAGATTGAGGCTGTCTGGTCGAATCGTCTTGATGGGGCGTTTGTCTATTCGAATCCGCCGGCGGGCTTGGTCAACGCCAAAGTCCGGTCGTGGTTTCAGGAAGCTTGTAGAGGAACAGTGTATGTTTCCGATCCGTATGTATCGGCATTGACGAAACATCTTTGCGTCACGGTGTCCGCTCCCATTAGGGATCATAACGGTCAAATTGTCGGGGTCATTGGAGTGGATTTGTCGCTTGTGAAATGAACGCTGCCCCAAAAAGGTGCATGTGTGCCTTTTTGGGGCATGTTTTGTTTTTCGACCTGGCTGATTGGTCGGAAGATGATTGATAATAAATATAACAAAAATGTGTAATAAAATATGACAAATATGTTGAGTCCGTGAAACGTGGGCCTTATACTGCTAATCAAGAACAAATCCTCAACGTGGAGAACATGCATCGCTTTTGAGGAACAAGGGAGGGAGGCCGCTTTGCCAGATGAACGAGGTATAGGGACTCATTGATTTTCAAAATGAATAGGGGGAAGGGTGTGCGAATGAAACCAACATTCATGCGGAAATTATGGTTGCTTTTATGCATCAGCGTTTTTGCCCTGGGGGGATGTGCGGCGTCATCAGCAGTGGATCAAGCCAAAAACGAGAATCAAAATGATTCATCTTCGGCTGGCAAAGAAGGGGATGTGGTCAAAGTAGGAATCCTGCACTCGTTAAGCGGAACGATGGCCATCAGTGAAGTGTCGCTGCGCGATGCCGAGTTAATGGCCATTGAGGAAATCAATGCATCGGGCGGGCTGCTCGGCAAGAAAATTGAACCGGTTGTGGAAGATGGGGCGTCGGACTGGCCGACGTTTGCCGAAAAGGCGAAAAAATTGCTGCAAAAAGATCAAGTGGCCGCCATTTTTGGCGGTTGGACATCGGCGAGCCGCAAGGCGATGCTTCCGGTTGTGGAGCAAAACAACGGGCTGCTTTGGTATCCGGTGCAATATGAAGGGATGGAGTCGTCTCCGAACATCTTTTACACTGGGGCGACAACGAATCAACAAATCGTTCCAGCGGTCAGCTGGCTCCTGAAAAACCGCGGCAAGACGTTTTTCTTGCTTGGATCGGATTACGTCTTTCCGCGGACAGCGAACAAAATCATCAAGGCCCAGTTGAAGGCCGAAGGTGGGCAAGTGGTCGGGGAAGAATATACGCCGCTCGGCCATACCGATTATAGCACCATTATCAGCAAAATCAAACAAGTGAAACCGGCTGTCGTCTTCAATACGCTCAACGGCGATAGCAATGTCGCCTTTTTCAAACAGTTGAAAGACGCTGGCATCACACCGAAAGACGTGACGGTGATGTCCGTCAGTATCGCGGAAGAAGAAATACGCGGGATCGGGCCGGATGTGTTGGCTGGTCACTTGGCTGTGTGGAACTATTTTCAGACGACCGATACACCGGAAAATAAGGCGTTTGTACAAAAGTATAAAGAAAAGTACGGGCAAGACCGCGTGACCGATGATCCGATTGAAGCGGCGTATACAGCCGTTCATTTATGGGCCGAAGCAGTGAAAAAAGCCGGCTCCTTTGATGTGGATCAAGTGAAAAAAGCGGCGGCCGGCCTTGAATACAAGGCGCCGGAAGGAACGGTGAAAATTGACGGGGAAACGCAGCATTTATGGAAAACGGTGCGCATTGGTGAAATCCAAGCGGACGGACAATTCAAAGAGTTATGGAATTCCGGTCAGCCGGTGAAGCCGGATCCGTATTTAAAAAGCTACCCATGGGCGAAAGGATTAAGTGAATAGTTCACTTGGAAGGAAGGGATTTCCTTCCTTCTCGCCCAGCGGACATGAGAGGGGGACGGCGATGTTTATTGACCAATTATTCAACGGGCTGAGCGTCGGTTCGATTTTGCTTTTGATCGCCATTGGGTTGGCGATCACCTTTGGATTGATGGGCGTCATCAATATGGCGCACGGTGAACTGATGATGGTCGGCGCGTACACAACCTACGTCATTCAACAAATCTTTGCCCATCATGTGCCGCAATCAGCGGGGATGTACTTTGTCATTGCCATTCCGTCGTCGTTTCTCATCGCTGCCTTGCTTGGGTGGGGGTTGGAAAAAAGCTTGATCCGCCATTTGTACCACCGCCCGCTGGACAGTTTGTTGGCGACATGGGGGATCAGTTTGATTTTGCAACAGACGGCCCGTCTCATCTTTGGGGCGCCCAACGTGGCGGTTGTGCCGCCAAGCTGGCTGGATGGTGGAATCCGCTTGTTTGGGGCGGTGTTTCCGTATAAACGGTTGTTTATTCTCTGTCTTGTATTGGCGATCGTGTTCTTTCTTTATATGTATTTAACGAGAACAAGAGCTGGCCGACGCATTCAGGCTGTCACCATGAACCGGTCGATGGCAGCCTGCCTCGGCATTGCCACGCAGAAAGTTGATGCATACTCGTTTGCGATCGGTTCAGGATTGGCGGGGGTGGCGGGATGTGCGTTGACCTTGCTTGGGCCGATTGGGCCGACGATCGGCACGTACTATATTGTCGATGCGTTTATGGTCGTCATTTTAGGGGGAGTGGGAAAACTGGCCGGGACGCTGCTGGGAGCGTTTGGCCTCGGCTTAATCTCCACCTTTGTCGAATATTCCACAAGCGCCACCATCGCCAAAGTCATTGTGTTCGTTTTGATTATTGCGTTCTTGCAATGGAAACCGTCCGGTCTTCTTAGCGTGAGAACGCGGTCGCTCGATTGAGGGGAGGGAGCATGGTGAACAAACGTTGGGGATACTGGCTGTTTTTCGTTGCTTTGTTTCTTGCGCCATTTTATTTAACGGAGTTTCGCCTGTCTTTGCTTGGCAAATTTCTTTGCTTTGCCATCGTGGCGGTCGGCATTTCTCTCATTTGGGGCTATACCGGCATTTTGAGCCTCGGCCATGGGGTGTATTTTGGATTGGGTGCTTATTGCATGGCGATGTATTTGAAGCTCGAAGCTTCGCAAGGGCATTTGCCTGATTTTATGGAATGGAGCAGCGTGCGCGAACTGCCGTGGTTTTGGAAGCCGTTTGCGCATCCTGTCGTGGCCATCGCCGCCGCGATCGTCTTGCCTACATTGCTGGCTGCCCTATTAAGCTATTTCACGTTTAAAAATCGGATTCAAGGCGTCTATTTTTCTCTCCTTTCCCAGGCGGTTGTTGTCGTGTTTGTTACGCTGTTTATCGGCAAGCAAGAATGGACGGGTGGAACGAACGGCTTGACCAATTTTTCGACCGTGTTCGGCTTTTCGTTATCATCGCCGCTTACGCAAATTGTGTTGTATTGGCTGACAGCAGCTGTTCTTGCCCTCATTTTCGTTATGACGCGCCGTCTAACGACTGGTCGGCTAGGAAAAGTGCTCATTGCCATTCGCGACGCTGAAAATCGGGTTCGTTTTTTAGGGTTTAATCCGACCGTCTATAAAGTGTTTGTGTATAGTTTGTCAGCCGCCTTTGCCGGAGTGGCAGGCGCATTGTTTGTCCTGCAAGTCGGGCTCATTTCCCCGGAGATGATGGGGATTATTCCTTCAATCGAAATGGTGCTGTGGGCTGCTGTCGGCGGACGCCACTCGCTCATGGGCGTGATTATGGGCGCGATCGTCATGAACACGGCGAAAAGCTTTTTAAGCGAAAATTATCCAGATCTATGGCTGCTTTTGTTAGGCGCCTTGTTTGTCGTTGTTGTGCTGTTTGTTCCGAAGGGATTGGCGGGCATTTATGAATCGCTCGCTGCCGTTCGCATCAAAGAAAAAAGGGGGCATGAATGTGAAGCCCGTGTTGATGTGTCGTGACGTCGTCGTTGACTTCGATGGATTTCGCGCTTTGCAAGGCGTCGATCTCGCGGTTTACCCCCATGAAGTGCGATTTTTGATCGGTCCGAACGGAGCGGGAAAAACGACGCTGCTCGATGTCATTTGCGGGCGGACGAGAGCGACGGACGGCCGAGTGCTGTTTTTCTCCCATGACATCACGAAACGGCCCGAATATGAAATTGTGCAAATGGGGATCGCCCGGAAGTTTCAAAGCCCTTCCATTTTTCCGTTTTTGACGGTGTGGGAAAATATGGAGTTAGCCATGCGACAAGATCGGCGTCTGCGTTCCGTTTTGCGGGCGAAGTTGACTGGAGAAGAGAAAGAAATGATGGCAGCACAGCTAGAGAAAATTGGATTGCTCGATGAACGTCATCGCTTAGCGGGCTCACTGTCTCATGGCCAAAAGCAGTGGTTGGAAATCGGCATGCAGCTCATTCAGCGTCCGCAGCTCCTCCTATTGGATGAGCCGATCGCCGGCATGAGTGCGGCGGAGCGGGAGCGCACGGGGGAATGGCTCCATGAAATGGCCGAACATTGTGCGGTCATTATTGTCGAGCATGATATGGACTTTGTCCGCCGCTATTCCAAACAAGTGACAGTCATGCATGAAGGAAAAGTATTGTGCGAAGGATCGATGGATGAAGTGCAGCAAAACGAACAAGTGATCGATGTGTACCTTGGAAGGGGGAAAAACGCGTGCTGCGCCTCCGGGATGTAACGGCTGGCTATGACGGAAGTGTGGTGCTCGATCATGTTGACATGGATGTTCCTCTTGGTCGGGTGACGGCGGTGTTGGGCAGAAACGGAGTCGGAAAAACGACGTTGATGAAAACGATCATCGGGTTGATTCGCCCGATGTCAGGCGTCGTCGAATGGGAGGGGGAAGATATCACGCGATGGCCGCCGGAGCGGCGGGCGCGAGCGGGGATCGGCTATGTGCCGCAAGGGAGGGAAATTTTTTCGGCGTTGACGGTGGAGGAAAATATTCTTCTCGGGCTGGAAGCGCAGGCCGAAAAAGTCCGTCCCCAGCCGACTCTGGATGAAATGTACGCGCTGTTCCCGATTTTAAAAGAGATGCGCCAGCGAAAAGGAGGAGATTTAAGCGGCGGACAGCAGCAACAGCTGGCCATTGCCCGCGCGTTGGCCGGCCGGCCGAAACTGCTCTTGCTTGATGAACCGATGGAAGGCATTCAGCCCTCGATCGTTGCGTTGATTCATGATGCGATTATGAAAATTGCCAAAGAAAAGCAGGTTGGCATCATATTGGTCGAACATAACGTGGAGCTGGCGTTTTCTTGTGCCGATCGTTTCTATATTTTGGATCGCGGTGCTGTCGTGGCGAAAGGGGATGTCGATGGGGCTGATTTGACTTATATTCAATCGTTTCTTGCTGTTTAAGCAGCAGACAGCGGTGTTAGCGAATGAGAGATTTTTTGAACCTGCGAGTATAGTCGGGAGCATTCAGGTAGCGTCAAAAGTTCTATGAAAACTCCACACAGATCATCCCATTGAGCATCGTGGGGCATGCGGAGGGCCGGATTCGCCCTTGACCAACACCCGCCAAAGGTGCGGAAGAGTCGTCAAGGGCGACGGGGACAAAAAAGAAGGCAATAAGAAAGCCGCCCTTGCCATGACCGAATTTTACCTTTGGCGGTGTTCGGTTGGTCAAGGGTTCGCTTCGCCGAATCCGGCAGGAGTTCTGTTCAACGGGCTCCGGAGGACAAAAAAGTCAGGCCGCCTCTTGTTGGAGAAACGCTTGTGCCATGGCGATCAGCTTCGTCCACCGGGCCGGCATATGCGGAAGATCCGCCAGTTCCGGGATGACGACCGGCACCCGGCCTTCGAGCGCGCTGTGTGGGCGCAGAAAGTTGAAATACGCCACAAACAGCGTCACAAAGGACACCGAGCC
>NZ_LLKS01000013.1:0-7218 GCF_001414205.1 Geobacillus sp. Sah69
ATCGGGACCCGCGCCAATTGGTGAAGTTGGCGGGCCTGACGCTCAAGGAGAACTCCTCCGGCCAGCGCAAAGGGCAAAAGCACATCTCCAAACGGGGACGGAAACGGTTGCGCTCGGTGCTGTTTCGGGCGGTGATTCCGCTGATCCGGCACAACGAGGCGTTTCGCGAGCTGCATGAATATTACACGACCCGCCCCGTCAACCCGCTGACCGGAAAGCAATCCATCGTCGCCTTGTGTCGGAAGCTGTTGAATGTGYTGTTTGCGATTTGTACGAAGAAACAAGCGTTTGACGCGGAGCGAATGAAACAGGACGTCTTGTCCCAGGTGCAACGGGCGGCCTAAGGCCTCCCCCTGCGAACGGAAGAATCGTTGGACAACGAGATGACACCGGAGAAGCTGGCGTGATTTCATCCATTCGACCTTGAGTCCCTAAAGGAGCTTGGCCGGCCTCCGCCTGATGACGAGACCGAACGAGGGAATGTTGGCGCGAAGACGCCCGGAGACATGGGAGGGTTCGTCCTCATCAGCGACGCGGAGATCCAAAGGGTGCATCGAATATGCTTCCCCCCACGGCAGGAAAATATCCCCAGCCGTGGCCGCGAAGCGCACCCTAGGTCTGTAAGATATCCACAAAACTGAAAAAGGATGTAAGGGATTTTGTCGAAAAATATTTTTTGGACACCCCTGAGGGGCCGAAAAGCCTTGATACATCAACATTTCTAGAGGGAGAGAACCGTATGGAAGTACAGTATCAACAAATCTCACCTAAAGCGATGAAGGTGCGCAATTTAAATGAACTGATTACATCACTCATTTCCCTTGTCGTTATAACTGGACTTTATTTTTGCACAGATTATTTTAACTGGTGGAACTGGCTACGGTATGTTTGGATCGCCCTGTTTATCATTACTATCATTGGTATTCCGTGGACGTATTTTGTAAGCTCACCGATATACTATAAAACATTTCGATACGGGCTAACGGATGATTTTTTATACATTAAAAGCGGGGTTTGGACAAAAGTGGAAGTTGTAGTGCCGATGACAAAAATACAATCCATTGAATTGATTCAAGGCATCATTATGCGAAAATATGGTGTCCACTCCATTGAAATTAAAACGATGCAAGGCGGCGTTACCATTCCACATATTGAGGAAGAAGTTGCCATAAAGCTCCGCGATGATATTTCGAAGCTTGCCCGTTTAAAGGAGCTTGATGAAAGATGACGTTTCGCTATTCCAAGCTAAAACTATTCTATGACATGCTAGACCTTATCAAAAACAATCTGTTTATACTGTTCATTTTATTCCTAAATGCAGGTAGTAACTCTATGTTCATGAATATTGTGCAATGGGGTGCGATTGCGGTTTTCGGATTCAGTTTCCTGTTTCGCATCTATGAGACATTATTTACTAAAGTGGTATTTGCTGAAGATGGTATTCATATACATAAGGGCCTATTTTCTAAATCAGAGCAATTTATACCGCGCGAAAAATTTGAGAATGTGCAAACGCAGGCAAATGTTTTGCAACGATTATTTGGCGTACAATCGATCACAATGGAAACAGGTGAAGCGACTAGCGATGTGACATTGAATTTGTAAGCAAAGCAGATTGCATCAAGATAGAGGATTATGTTTTACGAAATGGGAATCAAGAGAAACAGGTTGGGGAAGCCATCCATGGATCTGAACGTCAAGTTCTTTTTACTACTACCATTCGTGATATTTTGAAAGCGTCCCTTTTGTCTTTCAGTTTTTTAGCCATCATTCCTATTGGCTTAAATATATGGTCAGATGTACATCCAGAGAAATACATTAATGTAGATACGGTGATGTCTCATCTTTCAGGATGGCTGCTCATCTTGCTCGTCTTACTTGCCGTATTCGCAGCTGTCGGTATCGGCGTCTTTAAAACGTTTAATAGCTACTATCAATATACCATTTCAATGGACAATGAACGCATTTATGTACAAAAAGGCTGGCTTTCTAAACAAAGCTTTTCCATTCGTAAAGACAAAGTACAAGCGGTCATTTACAAACAAAACGGCTATCAAAAGTTGCTCGGTGTGACAACCATTAAGCTGATTTCAGCAGGGGAAATTTTGCCGAGTGAGGACCAAAACCTTAATGAATTTTTCCCGTACTTACCGACGGAAAAAGCACATGAATTAATAGCCATCATGCTGCCAGAATTTCAACTGCGTAGTATGACACATTATGCATCCCCTAAAGCAAAAAAGTTGATTTGGCTTCGGCCGCCTATTTTTGCAAGCCTCGTTGCTGCCATTGGATTTTGGAAACCACTTTTCTTTATTCTTGGTGCGATTGTGTTGGTGTTTACTTATATCAACCGCATTCGAGAATACCGTCATACAGCGTTTCGGTTAGAAGATACACATGTGCAGCTTCGCTCAGGTGCCTTTACAGTAGAAACACTCGTAACGAAACGCGCAAAGTTGCTTGAATTGCAATTTGAGCGTTCTTTGCTACAGCGAATGTTTGGTGTCATGAGTGTAAAACTGACCAATCGTGCACACCCGGTTCACGTAACAACGTTATTAGATATCGATTCTTCTCTACAGCCGTTGATCACCTCTTGGTTTGAAGCGCGCACAAAAGATGTGGAGATTGATCCACATTCACAGTACAGTTCTTTAAAGCAAGAGGCTTGTCCGATTCCTTCTTACGTTGAAGTGAATAGCAAATAAATCACCTACCAGCAGCATATGAAATGATGCTGCTTTATTTTTTCAAAAACATCATGATAGTTAACCATTTATATCTTAATTGAAAAGGAAGCATCCAATCAGATCGATGCCCTGCTATCAAAATCAAACGAAAAATGCTTCGGTACCAAAATGGCACGACCGTCATTTGAGTAAATGCTATAAAAAACGAAAAGCTTGAAATCCTTGATATATGCAAGGATTTCAAGCTTCCCACTTTAGTGATTCCGACTGGGCTCGAACCAGCGACCTCCACCCTGCCAAAATAGAAAGGGGAAAAACAAGTGAGTTAAATACGTAAAATGAGTTAAATCGAATTAAAATGCGTCTTGAAAATACGCGATATTTCAAGGTTTTTCTGTTTAAGAGAATTAATAAAAATTAAATAAATTAATTTTGTTAAAGTGCCTCTTGTGCAGATTTTGTGCAAGTTTTGTGCAGATTTTTCTTCGGTGTGTAGTATGTGATTCACCTTAGTGATTTAAGATGCAAAAGATAGCACTGATATTTTTATTTCCAGTGCTATTTTTGTTTACTAATTCCACATGGATGAAGTGGATAGGATAAATATTCCGTTCCCGGAAACATGATAAACATTTATTCTAATTTTGGCGTCGCGGAAAAATATTGCTCAAATACCATGATAGAACAATGTATATCGATCAGTTTAAGGTAATTCGTTCTAATCCTTCTCTATCTAAAACAATGATTTTCCGATGACCTTTAACCTCAATAAGTCCTTCCTCTTGAAATGCCGTCAGCTTTCTGCTTAAAGTTTCTTGGCTCATACCCAATAGAGAAGCGAAATCCCCTTTGGTCATATTCAGGTGTACCACTTTATTACCCGCGGACATATCTAATAGTACACGGGCCAATCTTTGTTCTACTGTATTAAGGTTGATTGTTTCAATAAGACTTTCTGCTCTTTCCAACCGTTGGCTCAACTCTTCCAATACTTTAAAGGCAATGGATGTGTACTTCTTCATAAGCTTTTTTAGCTTTTCCCCTTCAATGATGCACATCGTTGTAGGTTCCAAAGCCACTGCATTCTCTGTCAAAGACAAAGGGCTAAAAAGGGAAAGTTCCCCCATAAATTCACCGGGGCCAATCACTCGAATGACCTGCTCTTTACCATTGGCGTTAAGCCTGGAGATCCTTACTCTCCCAGAACGGATAACATAAAGCTTGCCCCCTTTATCGCCAGCACTGTAAATCATTTCATTCTTCTGAAAAGTTTTGCTCCTTGTTATGGCGGCAACTTCTAGCATTTCTTCTTTGGTTAAACTACTGAAGATCGGAACTAGCTCTATGCAATTTGATTGATCCTTTGAATGGCAGTGGCAATCCATTGAGTATCCCTCCATTATCTAGATCTCTTTGATTTTCGACATCAACTAGGATTATTATACCATCCAAGGAGAAGGCACTCTACGATGTTTCACGTAGGGTGCCTTAAGTCTTATTTGGTCCTTACTTGAGATTTTTTAACTTCATATCCCAGTGCAACGATGGCGTTTTCGATCGTTTCTATAGAAAGTTTTTCTTCGTCAAAGTCTAATTTTACTTTGCTTGAGTTAAATAAAACATTAACACTTTCCTTATCTACACCCTCTAAAGATTTTACTGCGTTCTCAATTTTTTGTATACATGATGGACAAGTTAATGTTTCTAATTGAATCGTTGCTTTTTGCATAGTTTATCTCTCCTTTTAACCCATTTTTTAGTTTTTTACGTTTTTTGGATGCTCACTGAAAATATGTTCGTAATCGTGAAAGGAACGAGTGGCATTCTCCGACAATTTAGTCTCATATCATTAGGAGAAGACGAACAATTTTTCAATAACTTTACTTAAAAATCACTGTTTCACAAAATATGAGTAAGAGCTGTTTTTATTTACTAAACTTAATTAATCTCTTAATTTGTACCGAAGGAGTCTCATACCATTTAATATTACAACTAAGATACTAACTTCGTGTACCAACATACCAATCGACATGTTCATCCATTCGCTGAAAAATACGCTGGCAAGTAGTACTAATACAACTCCGACTGCGATAATAATATTTTGACGCATGTTATTGGCTATTGCTTTAGCTAGACCTAATGCATGGGGCAAGCGGCTGAAGTCTGAATTCATTAAAACTACATCTGAAGTTTCAATAGCTACGTCTGTACCACTTCCCATAGCAATGCCGATATTTGCAATAGCTAGTGATGGACTATCATTTACTCCATCTCCGACAAATGCAACAATCTGACCTTCAGCTTGCAACTTTGCAATATAAGCTGATTTATCTTCTGGCAACATGTGTCCATGTGCTTCTGTCAATCCTAGCTCGCGTGCTACTAAATCAACTGTTCCTTGGTTATCTCCTGAAAGAACTATTAGACTTTTAACTCCTAAACTTTTTAGTTTTTGAAGATCCTCTTTTATACCCGGACGAATTGGATCACGAATTCCCATTAATGCTTTTAATTCACCATCAACTGATGTTAGGACAAGTGAGTTGCCTTTTTGTTCAAATTGAGCAATATCTTCACGAACTTTTTCATTTAAAGGAACTTTTTCTTGTTCCATCAGGGCGACATTACCAACTACGACTCTATGGCCGTCTACTTGTGCGATGATTCCGCCACCTTTGACAACTTCTGTATTTTTAACAGTATGGAGCTTAGTACTTCCAATATATTCTACAACTGCTTTAGCTAACGGATGGTCTGATTCCCTTTCAACACTTGCAAGGTAAGATAATACTTTATCAATGTCGTTACCATAAAATTCTATATCTACTACTTTAGGGTTTCCTATTGTTAATGTGCCTGTTTTGTCAAATACTATTGCATCAACTTTACTAAAATCGTTGATGACTTCGCTACCTTTTAAAAGGACACCATTTCGTGCTCCATTCCCAATTCCTGCAACGTTAGACACTGGTACACCGATAACCAAAGCTCCTGGGCACCCTAGAACTAATATTGTTATTGCTAGTTCAATGTCTTGGGTAACAAGCCATACAATAATCCCAAAAACTAAAACGGCCGGAGTATAATACTTTGAGAATCGATCAATGAAACGTTCAGTTTCTGATTTTGAATCTTGAGCTTCTTCAACCAACTCGATAATTTTACTAAAAGTAGTATCTTCGCCAACGCGATCAGCAACAATTTGAATCGTACCATTTTCTAAAATCGTTCCGGCATATACTTGAGCATCTTTCTTTTTACTCACTGGAACAGATTCGCCGGTAATGCTGGCTTCATTAATATAACCTTCTCCTGTTAAAACTGTACCATCAACAGGTACCCTGGCCCCAGTTTTGACAAGTAAAATGTCGCCTACGTCTACTTCATCTATTTCCACTTCTTCAAACTTGCCATTTTCCATCAGTTTTAAAGCTCTTTGTGGTGCTATTTCAGTTAATTCTTTAATTGCAGAACGTGTTTTATTCAACGTGCGTTGTTCAAGGAAAGCTCCGAATAAGAATAAGAATGTAACAATAGCTGATTCTTCAAAGTTTTTAATTAAAAATGCCCCGGTAACTGCGATAGTAACTAAAACATCAATACTAACAACTTTTACTTTTAAAGCTTGATACGCTTGAATCGCAATAGGTGCAACCCCTAATACGGAAGCGAAAATCAAAGCCCAGTGAAATACATCTACATTTCCAAAACTTAGTTTGCTTATAAATGCAATTACAATTAATATTCCGCTAAGTAATGTTATAAAATTTTTCTTACTTAATATAAATCTTTGCATGTTTTCACCACCTCTCTGCTAAATTACAATTACTCCCGATTAAGCATAAATAACATCTTGTACACTGTTTCATAACTTTGACATTCACCAATTGGAACTGTATAGTTATCTGTAACTTTATGCAACTTGGCAAATTCCATCTCTAATTCAGGTCTTGCCGATCCAACCTTTTTACTTTTGCATTGATTATGTCAAATAGTTGACGTACTTCATAAAATTCCTCGTGTTTACCATGAACCCATGCTCCAAGGTTGGAAAATGTTTTTCCCTAACTTCGTTCAACCTTAATTGTTTAGATATATTTGCTTCTTTCTTCCTTACTAAATTTTTCTTTGTCATGTTAATTTCATTTTACTAGGAGTTTAAAAAACTTCATTTGCCCTAAGTCAAAATTTGAAAAAAAAAATTAATCCATAGAACACGAGTGTTGATTATCCAAAATTATACATACGCCTTCCATAAATTTGGGCATACTCAAACAAAGCAGCGGCCATCCCGGATTTCCAATCGAGAGGAAGCTGCCCAGAGAAAAAACGGCGAACGAACGAAATGAAGGAAAGAGAGACGTTCGTCTGTTTTTTGGTTTGATCATACAGCCATCGCAGCAACACATACGCGATGAACGCCGCAAACAGTTGGTTGTATACCGCATTTTCCGTCGTGCCAAACAAGGTCGGGACATTCAGATATTGCTTCACCCAACGGAAAAAGACCTCAACAGTCCAACGT
>NZ_LLKS01000014.1:0-4623 GCF_001414205.1 Geobacillus sp. Sah69
ATCCAACTCGTCCTTGTCCACGTATCCCTTCTCAAGCAGCCGGGCGAGGATGTCTTTTCCGGAAACGCCGAAGAGATCGGAGAGGACCGAGCCGAGTTTGACATTGGAAGACTCGAGCACTTTTTGAATCCGGTTTTTCTCCGAAGTCAGCTGTCCGACCCACTTTTTGCGGAGRCGGGTAAAATCCCGCAATTCGCGAATATCCGCTGGGGGGACGAAACTTTTTTCAACGAGTCCATGGCGGAGCAGCTTGGCGATCCACTCGGCGTCCGAGACATCGGTTTTTCTTCCCGGGACATTTTTGATCCGCTGCGGATTGGCCAGWGTCAAGTCGACATAGCCCTCGAGGAAGGCGAAGACCGGTTTCCAATACACGCCGGTGGATTCCATGGCGACATGGGTAACGCCATGTTCTTCGAGCCACTCAAGCAGGTCGCCAAGTCCTTTCGAGAACGTGGAGAAGGTTTGAATGTCCTTTTGAATGTGTCCATCTTCTTCCCATAGCGCGCAGGCGACGATGGTTTCGGCATGAACATCCAATCCTGCGCAGCGAGGATAGATGACATCCATGATGAAAATCCTCCTTTTCGATGATCGAGTGCGCAAACAGCGAATCCACGGGAGAAATGCGGCAGTTTTCCGTTCGTCGTCACCTTTCCTCCGCATCGGGAAAGGGCGGACAATGGGTGGTGCACCCAGTGGATTCAAACACTTTTCCGTACAGGGTCTAAGCCACCATTAAGCATAACGTCCTGTTGAACTGTTTGCGCCTATTCTTCATTATGGGAAGAAAAGGGGGATTTTCATCCCTGGGTGGAGGGCAAACCATTGCCCATGGATCTTTTCTGTGCAAAACAGAAGTTATTAACCGACTTTTCCACATTATCCACAATCAATCCCTTTCCTCTATGAAAAAATGATTGTGTATTGCACTCCTCGCCGTTATCATGTTTTTTTTACTTTTCCACATTGTCCACAACCTATGGATAAAAATATGCACAACAAGTCCCCACCCGACGGCCGTTCCGCTTGCCAAACAAAAAAGAGCAGACCGCCTGCCCTAAGCGATCCGCTCTTTAAAAGGATTTTTAACTTGAGAAAAGTGCGTTTTGGGCCAGTTTTTCATGAAATCCCCAACCTCCTAGAAGGCCGGTGACAAACTGCTGTCACGAGCAAATCAACGGCATTTCGCCAAAAAAGAAGGCTGATTCCACAGTTTTTCTCTAATTGAGAAACAAGTGGAGCTAGCAGTATTTTGTACTAAATCACCGACCTTCTAGACAAGCGGCAAGCTTGGATTGGCGTTGAGCGCCAAATCAGCCCGCTTTCCTTGTTGATATAACACAGTTCCCGCAACGGCAATCATCGCCGCATTATCAGTGCATAGCGATAACGGTGGGATGACAAGCTCCACATCGGGAAGCTCTTTCATTTTCTCCTGCAGTGCAGCCCGAAGCCCGCGGTTGGCCGCCACTCCGCCGGCGAGCAGCACTTGTCGTACGCCGTATTCTTTGGCGGCCTGCACCGTTTTCGTCACCAGCACATCGACGACGCTGGCCTGAAAGCTCGCGGCCATCTGTCTCGGATCGATCTCCTCGCCGCGCTGCTTCGCGTTGTGGAGCGCATTGAGAACCGCTGATTTTAAGCCGCTGAAGCTGAAATCATACGAACCTTCCTCAAGCCACGCTCGCGGCAAATCAATCACGGGCTCGCCCTCATGAGCCAGCCGGTCGATGTGCGGTCCTCCTGGGTACGGAAGGCCTAAAGCCCGCGCCACCTTGTCATACGCCTCACCAGCAGCGTCGTCGCGCGTCTCGCCAATGACTTGAAACGCCCCGTGGCCTTCCATGTAAACAAGCTCCGTATGCCCGCCGGAAACGACAAGCGCCAACAGCGGAAATTTCATCTCCGCCACGAGCTGGTTGGCGTAAATATGACCAGCAATATGATGCACCCCGACAAGCGGCAACCCGTGGGCAAACGCGAGCGCCTTTGCGGCGTTCACCCCGACAAGGAGCGCCCCAACCAACCCCGGTCCGGCCGTCACCGCAATGGCATCAAGATCGGAAAACGATACGCCAGCCTGCCGCATCGCTTCCTCCATGACGAGTGTAATTTGTTCGACATGATGGCGCGAGGCAATTTCCGGCACAACACCGCCAAACCGCCGATGGCTTTCCATTTGCGACGCCACAACATTCGATAAAATCTCTTTTCCGTTTTTCACCACGGCCGCCGCTGTTTCATCGCAGCTCGTTTCAATACCTAGTACATGCACGTTTTCATTCATGTCAGTTTCACCCACATCACTAGCGCATCTTCAAAATTGTCCGGATAATACCGTTTGCGGATGCCGCCATTGCGAAACCCAAGCTTTCGGTACAACGACTGGGCGACATGGTTCGAGACGCGCACTTCCAGCGTCATCGTCGCCGCCCCATGCTGCTTGGCTGTTTCCATAAGGCGGCGCATAAGCGCTTCGCCGAGTTTTTGTCCGCGAAACTGTGGCAGCACAGCGACATTCGTCACATGCGCTTCATCAATCACGAGCCACATCCCCGCATACCCGATGATCCGTCCGCGGTGCACCATGACAATATATTTCGCGTAACGATTGTACATCAGTTCATTATAAAAAGATTCCCGGGTCCACGGCGCGGTAAACGACGCCTGCTCGACTTGCACGACCTCATCGATATCATGAATGGTCATCGGCCGGAATTGCACATCGATCCCCATCGTCCCCGTCCCCTTTTTGTTTCGCAAGCCATTTCGCTTCCGCTTCCGCAAGACGGATGTAATTCGGCACAAACGTATGCGGATTCTCATGTTGTTTCTCTTTTCCGAGCATGATGAGCTCACTTGGCCGCGGCAATGTCAACGGCGGCGGCGTCATGAAAAACCGCCCGCCCAAGCGGCTTCGAAACAGCTCACTATATACCGGCGCATCGGCCCCGATGAACAATACATCCTCTCCCCGTCTGCGTAAATGATCGGCCCACTCGTCCGCCGCCACAATACGGTCCGCTTCAAGGCATCGGAGCGCGCCGTCCTCGTACCGGTACAACCCGGTGTAAATTTGTCCGCGCCGCGCGTCAAACAGCGGGACGAGCAAACCGGGGAAATACCGGCCATTAGCGGCGAGCACCTCTAAACTCGAGACGCCGGCTATCGGAATGCCGAGCGACCAAGCGAGCGTTTTCGCAATGGTGACACCGATCCGCACCCCGGTATAAGATCCAGGGCCTTTCGCAACAACAACTAAATCAAGCTCATTGGGCGCCATTCCGCACTGCCGAAGCAGCGACTCAATGGCCGGCATCGCCCGGACAGAATGATCTCTTTTGACACTCGTAACGAATTCCCCTTTAATAACATCCCCATCCGCCACAGCAATGCCTAGCGGCATATTCGATGTATCAATCCCTAATATTTTCATGACGCAAAAATCTCCTTGCATAGCTGTTCATAGCGCCACCCTGACGGCTCAAAGACAAGTCTCCGTTCATCGCCGCCATGGCGAAACAAAGAAACGGTCAACCGCTCCTCAGGCAGCTGCCCCGCAATCAAATGGGCCCACTCGACAACCGCAATACCATCACCGTTAAAATATTCATCAAATCCGAGATCCTCCCATTCGTCTTCAAGCCGATACACATCCATATGATAAAGCGGCAGCCGCCCATCATACTGCTTGATAATCGTGAAGGTCGGGCTGTTGACGTTTTGTACAATGCCCAGCCCCTCGGCAATCCCTTTCGTAAACGTTGTTTTTCCCGCACCTAAATCTCCCTCTAACGCGATGACCATCCCCGGCTGAAGCCGTTCTCCGAGCCGGCGTGCAACCGCCTTTGTCTCTTCCGGAGAATGCACGGTAAGTTCAAACTGCTTCATGGTGTTCCACCTTATTCCATTTTATCATCTTTGCTTCCGCTTTTGAAATTTTACCATAAGGAACGGCAACGTTGCCACTGCCGACGCCAAAAAAACAGCCATACAAAACAAAAGGACTGCCCTGCTAAGGCCATATTGAGCCTCCCGGGCAGTCCTGAGATCAAACTCGCAAAACAAAAAGAAAAAAGGGAATTAGGCGTGTTGCTACTCCCTGGTGAATAAGATTGCCTAGCAGCGACCTACTCTTGCAGGGGCGCTGGCCCCAACTACCATCGGCGCTGGAGGGCTTAACTTCCGTGTTCGGGATGGGAACGGGTGTTTCCCCTCCGCTATCACCACTAGGCAAGCAATTCAGTTTCGACATCATTTATTATACTTAAAAAATAAATGTTGTCAAGAAGGAAAGTCATTCCTTCAAAACTAGATAACCGTCGGAAGAAGCCGGGGCGAACCGCTCGCCTCCGCTTTTCTTGGTTAAGCCCTCGATCGATTAGTATCCGTCAGCTCCACGTGTCGCCACGCTTCCACCTCGGACCTATCGACCTCGTCATCTTCGAGGGATCTTACCCGCCTGACGCGGTGGGAAATCTCATCTTGAGGGGGGCTTCACGCTTAGATGCTTTCAGCGCTTATCCCGTCCGCACATAGCTACCCAGCGGTGCCCCTGGCGGGACAACTGGTACACCAGCGGTGCGTCCATCCCGGTCCTCTCGTACTAAGGACAGCTCC
>NZ_LLKS01000015.1:0-7412 GCF_001414205.1 Geobacillus sp. Sah69
CCTTGAAGGCTTGAGGATCCTGTTGAAACTGTTGGCGCTCCTTCTTGGTCATCCGGCGAAGGTTGGCCTGGTAAAACGGGCAAKCGTTGTTCTTGCACTTATAGATGTKGTATTCTTTGCGTTCCTTGATYTTTTCCAGCGTCTTGTTGCAGTGCGGGCAGCGAAAGACCGCTTGCTTGGTGAACCGATTTCGGTGGTTGAACCGGCACTGGCACACTTTGCATTGGTATTGCCCGTTTCCGCCGTTATTGGCGTACAGGTAAGAAGAGGGRGCCTGGCAGCGAGGGCAGGTCAACGAATCCGGAACACGGTGTTTCGCATTCGCGCGGCGCTGGATGGGCCGTAAAGGACGTCCGTGCTGGGCTTCATAGTCTGCCAACAGCTTCCGGTAATCAAGGGTTTCCGGCACATCGATGATCGGAAGGTCATCGACCTGAAGTTTCCGGTACGGCTTTTGGATGGGTTCGTCCAAGTCCTCGAGATTCAAGGATTTTCCCACGATCACACCCATCAAATACACAATGATTTGATATTGGGTCTTGATTATTTCGAGCAAATAGGCTAATAATTGAGGTAACAAAGCTTGTCACTCCTTTGTTTTGGCTGTTGGGTGTCGTTACCTCAATGATGGCCGAAAACAACGGGGGTGGCAAGCTTTTTTTCTTCCAACCGTTGAAACTCAAGGGAAAACCGTGAGTGTGGAGGATAAACTTTTGACAATACCGAGCATTCAAGAGGGGGGAAGAGATGAGTGAAACTGACTCCGCGTGAACAGGAAAAGCTGCTGATCGTCGTTGCCGCTGATTTGGCGCGCCGCCGGAAAGAGCGGGGCTTGAAGCTAAATTATCCGGAAGCGGTGGCGCTCATTACGTATGAACTGATGGAAGGAGCCCGCGACGGGCGGACGGTGGCGGAGTTGATGCAATACGGCGCAACGATTTTGACGCGCGATGATGTGATGGAAGGCGTCGCTGACATGATCGACGAGATTCAAGTCGAGGCGACGTTTCCGGACGGCACGAAACTCGTCACGGTCCACCAGCCGATCCGGTCGTAATAGCGCCGGCCGATTCCGATGAAGGTGGATAAAGGAGTGATCTTATGATCCCAGGAGAATACCGATTGCGCGACGAACCGATTGCGTGCAACCGGCAAAAGCCGGTTACGAAGCTGACGGTCATAAACCGCGGCGACCGCCCGGTGCAGGTCGGTTCCCATTTTCACTTTTTTGAAGTCAACGCATTTCTTGAATTTGACCGGCAGGCGGCGTACGGAAAACATTTGAACATTCCAGCCGGGACAGCGGTCCGTTTTGAACCCGGGGATGCGAAGCAAGTGGAGCTTGTCCCGTTCTCCGGCAAGCGCCGGGTGTACGGATTAAACAATATGGTCAATGGTCCGCTTGATGACAATGGGAAGGAGGGAGCAAGAGAATGAGTTTTTCCATGTCAAGACGGCAATACGCGGATATGTTTGGACCGACGACCGGGGACTGCATCCGGTTGGCGGACACAGACTTGTGGATTGAAATTGAGCATGACTATACCGTTTACGGCGATGAAGTGAAATTCGGCGGCGGGAAGGTGATTCGCGACGGGATGGGGCAGCATCCGCTCGCTGTCCGCGACGAAGCGGTCGATTTAGTGTTGACGAACGCCGTCATCGTTGATTACACCGGCATTTACAAAGCCGATATCGGGGTCAAAGATGGAAACATCGCCGCCATCGGCAAGGCGGGGAATCCGCTGTTAATGGACGGCGTCAATATTGTCATCGGCGCCTCAACGGAAGTGATCGCGGCCGAAGGGAAAATCGTGACCGCTGGAGGAGTGGATGCCCATATCCATTTCATTTGCCCGCAGCAAATCGAAACCGCCCTGTCATCCGGCATTACGACGATGATTGGCGGCGGGACCGGGCCGGCGACCGGAACGAATGCCACGACGTGCACGCCGGGAGAGTGGAACATTTACCGGATGCTTGAAGCCGCCGAAGCGTTCCCAATGAATCTTGGGTTTTTAGGAAAAGGCAACGCGTCGGCGAAAGAGCCGATCGCGGAGCAAGTGCGCGCCGGAGCGGTGGGACTCAAGCTTCATGAAGACTGGGGAACGACGGCGGCAGCGATTGATGCGTGCTTGCGAGTGGCGGATGAGTACGATGTGCAAGTCGCCATTCATACTGATACGTTGAATGAAGGCGGGTTTGTCGAGCATACACTGAAGGCCATTAACGGACGCGTCATTCATACATACCATACGGAAGGAGCCGGAGGGGGGCATGCGCCCGATATTATGAAAGTCGCCAGCTTCCCGAACATTTTGCCTTCTTCCACGAACCCGACGCGGCCGTATACGAAAAACACGCTCGATGAGCATTTAGATATGTTAATGGTGTGCCATCATTTAGATCCGTCCGTTCCAGAAGACATTGCCTTTGCTGATTCGCGCATCCGCAAAGAAACGATCGCGGCAGAAGACATTTTGCACGACATCGGCGCTTTCAGCATGATCAGTTCCGACTCGCAAGCGATGGGGCGTGTCGGTGAAGTCATTTTGCGCACGTGGCAAACGGCCGACAAAATGAAAAAACAGTTTGGCCGCTTGCCGGAGGAAACGGGGCGGGGCGATAATGTTCGCGTCAAACGGTATGTAGCCAAATATACGATCAACCCGGCTATCACTCATGGCATCGCGGAGTATGTCGGGTCAGTCGAAGTCGGAAAATTCGCAGATTTGGTCGTTTGGCATCCCGCTTTTTTCGGGGTCAAGCCTGAGCTCGTCATCAAAGGCGGGATGATCGCCTACAGCGTGATGGGCGACCCGAACGCCAGCATTCCGACGCCGCAGCCCGCTCTGTACCGCCCGATGTTCGCCAACTATGGCGCCGCCGTCGCGAAAACGTCCATTACGTTTTTGTCCAAAGCGGCGTTCGAACGCGGCGTCCCTGACAAACTGCGATTGCACAAAATCGTCAAACCGGTTGGAAACATTCGTTCGTTAACGAAACACGATATGGTGTTCAATAACGCCATGCCCCAAATCGATGTCGATCCGCAGACGTATGAAGTGAAGGTCGACGGGCGGCTCATTACGTGCGAGCCGGCCGAAGTGGTGGCCATGGCGCAACGATATTTTCTGTTTTGAGGTGATGATGATGATTGTAGAAACGGTTATCGGAAACATTCAAACCCTCCCTTCTCTCCCCCCGCACATCGAACGGGTGTACATGGCAAGCGACGATTTAGTGAAACGAATCCAGCGGGTCGTGACCGACCATGGGAGGGAGATTGGCATTAGATTGAAAGAAAAGAAAGAATTGGTAGACGGAGATGTGTTATGGATGGATGAGCATAATGCCATTGTCGTATCCGTTCTTCCCGATGATTTGCTTGTCATCCAGCCTGTTTCCATGAAACAAATGGGGGAGATTGCTCATCAGCTCGGCAACCGCCACTTGCCCGCCCAATTCGAGGAAGGGGAAATGCTCGTCCAATACGACTATTTAGTCGAAGAGCTGCTCCAGCAACTCGGCATCCCGTACAAGAGGGAAAAACGGAAAGTAAAACAAGCGTTCCGCCATATCGGGCATCGCCATGACTGACCAACAGTTGTTGTGGCTGCTGCAGCTCTCCGATTCGAATTTTCCGTCTGGAGCATTTTCCCATTCCTTTGGGTTTGAAACATACATGTACAATGAACAAATTTGCGATGCCAAAACGTTTGGCGATGTGCTTGTCGCTTATATTCAGACCCAGCTGACGTATACGGATGGATTGGCGTGCCGGATCGCCTATGAGCAGTTGGAAGTCGACCGTATGGAAGGACTGCGGCGGCTGAACGACACGCTGTTTGCTCTCTGCTTGGCGAAGGAAACGCGAGAAGGAACGAGAATGATTGGGGGGCGCTTATGGAAACTGTGCCGCGACATTTACGGAGTCGATGAATTGGATGAGATCGTGCAAACGACGCGGTCCATTCATCCGGCCATTGTGTTTGCGGCGGTTGGCCGCAAAATCGGAGCAGTCAAACAAACGACGGTGCTGACGTATTTGTTTGCTTCCGTACAAACGATGGTGCAAAACGCGGTTCGCGGCATTCCCCTCGGCCAGACGGACGGGCAAAAGCTGCTCGTCATGGCGCAGCCATATTTGATTCATGCCGCGAGCATCATCGAGACACTCGACGAAGAGGAGCTCGGGGCGGCAGCCATCGGCTTGGAAATCGCGCAAATGCAGCATGAACGTCTTCCTGTTCGATTGTTTATGTCGTAAATCTTGTTTGACGTGGAACGAAAGAAGGACAGAGAAGGGAGAATCCAGAATGGAACCGGTACGAATCGGCATCGGCGGCCCGGTCGGCGCCGGCAAAACGATGCTTGTCGAGAAGCTGACGCGGGCGATGCATCGCCGCTTTAGCATCGCGGTCATTACGAATGATATTTATACAAAAGAAGATGCCCAATTTTTAATCAAACATAGCGTCTTGCCGGAAGATCGGATTATCGGCGTCGAAACGGGCGGGTGCCCGCATACGGCCATTCGCGAAGACGCATCAATGAATTTTGCGGCCATTGATGAACTGAAACGGCGCCATCCAGATGTGGAACTCATTTTGATCGAGAGCGGCGGCGATAACTTGGCGGCGACCTTCAGCCCGGAGTTGGTCGATTTCTCCATTTATGTCATCGACGTCGCCCAAGGGGAGAAAATTCCGCGCAAAGGCGGACAGGGGATGATTAAGTCGGATTTGCTCGTGATCAACAAAATCGATCTTGCCCCTTACGTCGGCGCCAGTCTGGAAGTGATGGAACGGGACGCCAAAGCAGCGCGAGGGGCGAAGCCGGTCATTTTTACAAATTTAAAAGAAGAGATTGGTCTTTTTGACGTTGTGGATTGGATCGAAAAACAGGTGCTGCTGGCAGGGCTGGAAGAATGAGCTGGACGGGGCGTTTGCGATGTACAGCGGTCGTGAAAAACGGCCGCACCGTCATTTTGGACAACTATAGTGAAGGGGCGCTGAAACTGATGCGTCCTGTTTACCTCGACCCGGCTCATCCGACGTTATATCTTGTCCACGTGGGCGGCGGGTATGTCGATGGGGATTCATATGATATGGAAATCTTCCTCGAGCCCAGCGCCCGGTTGATGGTGACGACCCAGTCGGCGGCGAAAATCTACAAAACTCCTTCAACGCCTGTAAGGCAGTATACACGATTGTCACTTGGGGAGCAAAGCGTACTTGAATATTTCCCCGACCCGACGATCGCCTATGAGCATGCGCGCTTTTATCAAGAAACGACGGTGTACATCACGCCAAGCTCCACGTTTGTTTATGGCGAAATCATCACGCCTGGATGGTCGGAAAGCGGCGAGCTGTTCCGCTATGATTGGATTCGCTCGAAACTGAAGGTGTATCAAGACGAGGCGCTCGTTCTGTTTGATCATCTGTACTTGGACTCGCGGCAACACTTAACGAGCATGCTGCAGCTCGGCGGCTACACGCATGTCGGATCATTCGTGGCTCTTTCTCCGTTTATCACAAAGGAAGTGTTAGAACAGTTCAACCAATTCATGGAAGAGATGCCGCAAGAGGTTCGCTGCGGTTTTTCAGCGGCGGCCGTTCCAGGCTTTTCTGTACGTATATTGGCGTATGAAACATCGGTCATCGAAGCGATATTCCAACGCGTCCAACAGTTCATTCGCCAACAATGCGGTGAGAAAGCGCCAGTCTGTTGGAGGAAATATTGACAAGGGAAAGGAAGAAGACAATGGGAACGATATGGCCTGTGCTCTTGTTTGGATTGCTGCTTGGAATGAAACATGCGACGGAACCGGATCATGTCATTGCCGTTTCGACCATTGCCAGCCGGACGAAAAAACTGTCCCTTTCATCGCTGGCCGGCATGTTTTGGGGAATTGGCCATACGTTGACGCTGCTCGTTGTTGGGATGGCGATGATCGCCTTTGAGCGGCAAATTCCTGAACAGATTGCTTCTTATCTCGAAATGGGCGTCGGCATCATGATCGTTATTCTAGGAATTGCTAGTTTCCGTTCGACAATGAGGCTGGATCATCATCACCAGGGCGATATTCATCTACATGTGAAATCGACATTGATTGGCATCATCCACGGTTTAGCCGGCAGCGCCGGAATGGTGTTGTTGACGATGACGACGGTCAAAGGAACTTGGATGGCGCTTGCTTTTATTTTGATTTTTGGCCTAGGAACGGTCATCGGCATGATGCTGTTCACGACGTTTCTCGGGATTCCGTTTGTTTGGATGAAAGCGAAACAGCAAGTCATGAATCAATGGATCGTGAAAACCGTCTCCCTCATCAGCATCGCCTATGGGGTCTATTACATGTATCATATCGCCGCCGAAATTTGACGCTCCTCGCGGCTGGCGTCATAGGTGGAGGGTTGTTCAAAACAAAGAAGCACCGGTCTTGGGAGAAGGCCGGTGCTTCTTTTTCGATGCGGCGTCATTGCCACTTCGTGTCACACCAGTGGTTTGACCAGCAACAACTCATCTCGAATAGGAATGCCGTCAGGACTTGTTTTCGGAATGCTTGGCTTGATTCGCCGCGCCTTGTCGACAGCGTTCGGAAAGACATTCACAATTTGGTAGCCGCGCTTTTGGTAGAAACGAAGCGCATGCAAGTTGTCGTTGGTGGTGATCAGTTGAACAGCGGTGCACCTTTGTTGTCTCGCCCATGTCTCCGCCTCATGCAAAAGGGTGCTGCCGACGCCGCGGTTTTCCATTATGCTGTCTAGCGAGATGATCTCGCATTCGTTTCCGCGAATCACAAACGTAATGAGCCCGATGATCCGCTGTCCATTCTCGACAGCCGCAAATCCATCTAGTTCGCTGCAGTTATAGATGCCGGTCGAGACAACCATTTGCGGACTTCCCCAATGGTTGGTGAAAAACTGGTTGACCATGGCGCGGTTCAATTGTTTGATTGGAACGATGTTCAAAGCATTCCTCCCTCTAGAAATGTTGATTTATCAAGGCTTTTCGGCCCCTCAGGGGTGTCCAAAAAATATTTTTCGACAAAATCTCTTACATCCTTTTTCAGTTTTGTGGATATCTTACAGACCTAGGGTGCGCTTCGCGGCCACGGCTGGTTATATTTTCCTGCCGTGGGGGAAGCGTATTCGATGCACCCTTTGGATCTCCGCGTCGCTGATGAGGACGAACCCTCCCATGTCTCCGGGCGTCTTCGCGCCAACATTCCCTCGTTCGGTCTCGTCATCAGGCGGAGGCCGGCCAAGCTCCTTTGGGGACTCAAGGTCGAATGGATAAAATCACGCCAGCTTCTCCGGTGTCATCTCGTTGTCCAACGATTCTTCCGTTCGCAGGGGGAGGCCTWAGGCCGCCCCCTGCGAACGGAAGAATCGTTGGACAACGAG
>NZ_LLKS01000016.1:0-14470 GCF_001414205.1 Geobacillus sp. Sah69
GTGCAGGCCAGAGAGCCGCCTTCGCCACTGGTGTTCCTCCACATCTCTACGCATTTCACCGCTACACGTGGAATTCCGCTCTCCTCTCCTGCCCTCAAGTCCCCCAGTTTCCAATGACCCTCCACGGTTGAGCCGTGGGCTTTCACATCAGACTTAAGAGACCGCCTGCGCGCGCTTTACGCCCAATAATTCCGGACAACGCTCGCCCCCTACGTATTACCGCGGCTGCTGGCACGTAGTTAGCCGGGGCTTTCTCGTGAGGTACCGTCACCGCGCCGCCCTCTTCGAACGGCGCTCCTTCGTCCCTCACAACAGAGCTTTACGACCCGAAGGCCTTCTTCGCTCACGCGGCGTCGCTCCGTCAGGCTTTCGCCCATTGCGGAAGATTCCCTACTGCTGCCTCCCGTAGGAGTCTGGGCCGTGTCTCAGTCCCAGTGTGGCCGGTCACCCTCTCAGGCCGGCTACGCATCGTCGCCTTGGTGAGCCGTTACCTCACCAACTAGCTAATGCGCCGCGGGCCCATCCGCAAGTGACAGCCCAAAGGCCGCCTTTCAACCGAAGACCATGCGGTCTTCGGTGTTATCCGGTATTAGCTCCGGTTTCCCGAAGTTATCCCGGTCTTGCGGGCAGGTTGCCCACGTGTTACTCACCCGTCCGCCGCTGACCGAACAAGAGCAAGCCCTCGTTCGGTCCGCTCGACTTGCATGTATTAGGCACGCCGCCAGCGTTCGTCCTGAGCCAGGATCAAACTCTCCAAAGAAAGTTGATTGGCTTGTTCAGCGCCAAAACTAACGGTCATGGCGCACGCGCTTCGTTTCGTTCAGTTTTCAAGGAACAAGCAACTGCTTTCCATAACCTTGAGGAATTCAGCTTTTCTGAATCCGCTCGCGTTTGCAATTCAATTTCTTTACTATTTCTTTACTAATATAACGATCCCATCGAACGATCGCCAAGTTTTTCAATTACCATCTTAAAAACCCGACGAATTTAATTATATCAAAAAATCATATTTTGTCAATAAGCATTTTTTAACTTTTGCGTTTTCGTTCGTTGAATGCATTTAGGCCGCTTCCTGTCCACCATCGAAGCGACGTTTTATATAATACTACTTTCATCATCTGAAGTCAACAGTTTTTGTACATGCAATTTCAACCAAAATCAAGCTGCATTCCTCTGTATATCACCACTGTCCCCCGGCATCTGCCCTTGAGCAAATTTCATCTTCCAACTTACCTAAACCTCACATTTCGCACCTTACGAGAGGGAAAACGAAGATCTTTATGAGCAACTGAACGCCATCACCGGCCCAATGTTGGCACCGGGAATTCACTGACACCAGACGGTCATTTTCTTCCTACTCTTCAAGCCATATCCGAACCTCTTCCTCGGGGATACCACCACCTGTGCAATCTCTTCTATATGTCATTCCTTTTTGCACAATGTTATGGACTAGCCTGCATTCCGCCTGAGAAAAAATGAAACTGCAGCATGTTGCCAAAGGAAAACTCCATAGAAAACAAGGTCACTCCCTCACGCGGGGCATCATAGCTGAAGACGGGGATCGAAACGATGCGGGAAGCAAACGTGGATGCATCCTGCCAAAACAGCGTTCATTCAACCTTTACCGGATGATAATGAAACAGAAGTCGAGGAACGAGGAGTTAAGCTTTCAGGAGGACAAAGACAACCAATCGCGATTGCTCGGACCATCTTGAATCATTCAAATCCACCACAAACAACCATCTATACTTCTTCCAATTGAACCTGCTTGCAAATAATTTGCAGCAGCGGCTCTGTATAATCAAAGGTATAGATACGAAAATGCTGAAATCCGCTTGAATCTGCTGCTGCATGTTCAAAGCGAATCATGGTAAACAAGCTGTCAAAATGGGATCCTCCCTCGACATTCCTATGAGACTTCCTTCCACATTTTGTACTCTACAGCCAAGCAATCCGTAAAATGCAACACGAATGTTCTATTTTCCTCTCTATTCTCCTGTACATCCCAATAATAGTCGATTGTGATAGACAAATCTAACGGATTGTTCCACTTGATATCCGTTATAATGCTATCTGTGAAGTCAAAATGGTCTTTGATTTCTTTATAGTTGTTGGCAATGATCATTTGACTCCCCCTCCTCTCCAGCATGAAAATGCCTCTTCTTTTCAGGAACACCGATCGTCACAACACCATCATGAAAACATTCGATTGCATACTCTCCATGTTGACAAAGAATAAAAGTGTCTGATCCCACTGCCACCACATCATCAATAGCATGCAGAACTCTCTCTAATGTCGTCTGGATGCCATGGTTATCAGAATAATTCCATAGCACAATCACATCGTAATGATCAATTCCCCTTTGCCGCAGCCAATCAACTACTTCCGATGCATGCTTTATGTGTTTCTTTTCCGATACCTTTTCCCAATCGATTCTCCCCCAAGGCAAGATCGGAAATAATGTGCACAAATAATCAAAATATGTTTCGGTTTCCCTGCTCGTTAACATCCTCAAGTTCTCATGGCCTATTGCATAAACACACTCTTCAAATAATGTCATGTTTGTCCCCCGCTTCAATATCGTTCGATGCCACTGTATGTACTGTATATATTTTTATACCCGTGGTGCTAGATAAACTCAAACAAGCATAAAAATAGCCCTTGCATGAGGATCTCCTTAAAATGAAAGTGCAACCAAACATTGAAAGGAGAATCCCTATGCAAGAGCACTTTCATTTTACTACAGATCAAGCAAAGATTCAAAAGCAATATGCCGCCATTTTCTTTTTTGTCTCTGCCCAACTGTCATCGATTCAGATGTACCTACAGCGTCGCAACCGCCATTTGGTCAAACAGGAAGACGCCGTGGTCATCGCGATTCATCTTTTAGGAAAGTTGCTCGGTTTTACTTCTGAACGGGCGTGGCATCGTTTTGTCACGGGAAATTTGTTCACAAACGGCTCGTTTCTTGAACGCTCCCGATACAACCGCCGTTGCCGGGCGCTTGGTTTCGCCATCAAATGGATCCGTCATGAGCTGGCAAAACGCGGTCAACATCATGCCTATGCCGTCGTGGACAGCTTGCCGCTCCCGTTGTGCCATACGGCAAGAATGCATCGCGTCAAACGGTTTCAAGAGATCGCCGACATCGGGTATTGCGCTTCCAAAAAGCAATGGTACTACGGGTTGAAGCTGCACCTTCAAGTGACCGATCAAGGGCTGCCAATGGGGTATGTGGTGACGGAAGCATCTTGCCACGATCGAATCGCAGCCGAAAGCGTGATGACCCAAATTCCCCACCCGTATAACTTTGGGGACAAAGGATTCATTAGCCGTGACTTGCAAAAAAGGCTGTACGAAGAATACCAAATGGCGCTTTGGACTCCGTCTCGAAAAAACCAGAAACATCGTGCGTCTGAGACATGGGAGCAGTGGATCCAACAAAAACGCAAAGTGATCGAGACGGTGTTCTCGGTTCTGGTTGACCACTATCGCATCACGGGGATCCGAGCCAATTCGATTATCGGATTTGAAGTGGCACTAGACGGTATATTGTTAGCTTATTCCCTGGTTACACTTGGGCTAGTTGAGCGCTAAAGCTCAACTAGCACCACGGGTTGTATTTTATATTATTTTACCAATGAATGCAAAAATGGAAAATAGAAAAATTGACCAAGAAACAGCGGGAAAAACGTTACGGGGAGGAGGATTTTTGCTAAAATAAAAGTAAAAAACAGAGCAGGGGCTGATCCAACAGTGAATGATCTCAATCTCTTTTTAGCGTTCGGCGCCGGGTTTTTGTCGTTTATTTCCCCGTGCTGCCTGCCGCTTTATCCGGCGTTTTTGTCTTATATTACCGGCGTGTCGGTCAGCGAGCTGAAAGAAGAAAACGCCATGCTCAATCGCCGCAGTTTATGGCATACGCTTTGCTTCTTGCTAGGATTCTCGCTCATTTTTATCTCCCTCGGCTTCGGGACATCGTTTCTCGGCCGGCTGTTTGCCGATTATCAAGATGTGATCCGGCAAATCGGCGCGGTCGTGATCGTCGCCCTCGGCCTTGTTGTCGCCGGGCTGTGGAAGCCGGCGTTTTTGCTGAAAGACCGGCGCATTTCGTTTCGTGAGCGGCCGTCCGGCTATTTCGGCTCGGCGCTGATCGGCATGGCGTTCGCCGCCGGCTGGACGCCGTGCATGGGGCCGATTTTGGTGGCGGTCATCGCTTTGGCTGCCGCGAACCCGGGCTCGGGGATGATGTATATGCTCGCGTATACGCTCGGCTTTGCCGTTCCGTTTTTCATTCTCTCGTTTTTTATCGGCAAACTGCAATGGATCCGCCGTCATAGCGCCCCTATCATGAAAGCGGGCGGGTATGTCATGGTGGCGATGGGCGTCGTTTTGTACTTTGACTGGATGACGAAGCTGATCGCTTATACGACGAGCTTGTTTGGCGGGTTTACTGGTTTTTAGCGGCTGTTGTTCGAGGAATATCGTTGAAGAGAGGATGATGAAAAAATGGCGTCCATTTTAACATCTTTCCGAAAGAAGTCTCCCACTTCTAAACGAAGTGAAAGTGGGAGATGAATTTTGGTTAGGTATAGCCTAAAATTGTCTCTTTTCCGTGAAAATCCCCACCACTTGGTGAGTGCGGTATACGCTCCTGATCCGTGAGGGTATACTGAAAATGGCCAAAAAAGGCAATAGGAAAGCAGAGGTGCCCGATTTTAGGCATCTCGTATAACCTGTCTGCCTTTTGGCTAGACTAAATAAGTTGTGGTTGGCGGAACGGCTCTTTGCGGGAGATCATGCAAAAGATGATCACCAACATCCGCCGAGCAATGGCGATGAGGGCTTTTTTCTTCCCGCACCGGGCCGCCAACGACCAAAACTTTCGGGACAAGGGATGCGTCTTGGATCGAGCTGCTGACCATGCCGCCTCGCATAACGCCGATCGGAGATGGGGATTGCCTTTTGTCGTGCGCGTGCTCTTTCGCTTTCCGGCGCTTTCATGGTTGCCGGGGGACAATCCAGTCCATGAAGCCGCCCGTTCCGGCGTTTCAAAGACGCTCATGTCGGTTCCCATCTCGGCGATGATGACGGCGGCGGTTTGTTTTTTCACTCCGGGCATGGTCATCAGCAGGTTCACTTCCTCGCGATACGGCTCGAGCAGGCGGTCGATGTGYTGGTCGACTTCTTCGATGAGCCGCTCCAATTCCTCMACGTGTTTCCACAAGAGGCGAAGGAGACGGAGCTCGTGTTCGGTCAAGGTGCCGAGCAGCGAATCGTACACCGCTTGCTTTTTCTTTTTGAGCCTTCCGCGCAGGCATTGATCCAACTCGTCCTTGTCCACGTATCCCTTCTCCAGCAGCCGGGCGTGGTTTTCTTTTCCGGAAACGCCGAAGAGACCGGAGAGGACCGAGCCGAGTTTGACATTGGAAGACTCGAGCACTTTTTGAATCCGGTTTTTCTCCGAAGTCAGCTGTCCGACCCACTTTTTGCGGAGGCGGGTAAAATCCCGCAATTCGCGAATATCCGCTGGGGGGACGAAACTTTTTTCAACGAGTCCATGGCGGAGCAGCTTGGCGATCCACTCGGCGTCMGAGACATCGGTTTTTCTTCCCGGGACATTTTTGATCCGCTGCGGATTGGCCARWGTCAAGTCGACATAGCCCTCGAGGAAGGCGAAGACCGGTTTCCAATACACGCCGGTGGATTCCATGGCGACATGGGTAACGCCATGTTCTTCGAGCCACTCAAGCAGGTCGCCAAGTCCTTTCGAGAACGTGGAGAAGGTTTGAATGTCCTTTTGAATGTGTCCATCTTCTTCCCATAGCGCGCAGGCGACGATGGTTTCGGCATGAACATCCAATCCTGCGCAGCGAGGATAGATGACATCCATGATGAAAATCCTCCTTTTCGATGATCGAGTGCGCAAACAGCGAATCCACGGGAGAMATGCGGCAGTTTTCCGTTCGTCGTCACCTTTCCTCCGCATCGGGAAAGGGCGGACAATGGGTGGTGCACCCAGTGGATTCAAACACTTTTCCGTACAGGGTCTAAGCCACCATTAAGCATAACGTCCTGTTGAACTGTTTGCGCCTATTCTTCATTATGGGAAGAAAAGGGGGATTTTCATCCCTGGGTGGAGGGCAAACCATTGCCCATGGATCTTTTCCGTGAAAATGCACGTGCTTGGATTGGTCATTTTCATGCCCGGGTGGAGGGCAAAACGTTGCCCATGGATCTTTTCCGTGAAAATACGCACACCTTGATTAGTCATCTTTATGCCTGAAAGGAGGTGAGATAAATGAAATTGATCAAGAGGAAAAAAGTGGCTGATTTGACAGAAAAGAATATAATTATAAACCTGAGATGTAGTTGCTCGTAGTCAAACAATTTGATCTTTGTAGTCAGAATAATGATAATGCTTATTTTGTTCTCAAAAAGTCTGGAAAAGTCTTTTTGAGAACTCACATTTCGCACCCTCTCGGCAAAAATCGAGAGGATTTTTTTGTTCCGCCTCACATTTCGCACCCTCCCGACGAAAATCGGGAGGATTTTTTCATTCCGATGTCGAATGAATCCTTGACACACAAGGAACGTAAAGGAGTTTTTCTCTCATGAATGTGAAAGTCAAAGGGGTCTATCGTAATGATTATTTGAATATAATAAGTGTTCTAGTCAAAAAACTGGACCTCCCCCACTTGATTGACCATCCTGTGCCCGTCGATCCACAGTGCCAAACGCGAGTCAGCGATGCCGTTCAGGCCATCCTTTACAATCTATTTGACGGCCGGCAAGCCCTTGTTCACTTAGAACGATGGGCTCAGGAGATCGATCTAGAGAAACTCATTCGTCCCGGTCTCCATCCTTCCTGGTTGAACGACGATGCCTTGGCCCGTCATCTCGACCGCTTGTATGAGGCCGATATTCACAAGGTCATCAGCACTTGCTTGATTCACATTTATCACAAAGAAGGCCTTTCCCTCCGAGCCTTTCACGCCGATACGACAGACAAGACGGTTTACAGAGCCTATGAATCGGCCTCGTTAGAGGCTCTGCAGATCACACATGGCTACAACCGCCATCAGCATTGGCAAAAACAGATCGGCTTCGGACTGGTCGGCAACGAGGATGGCATCCCGTTTTACGGCGATGTGCACGACGGCAACCTGTCTGATAAAACATGGAATCCCGAGGTGCTGTCCCGTGTCCATGAACAGCTGAAGCAAGCCCACCTCGACGACGAATGGATTTACGTGGCCGATTCCGCCGCGATGACAAAAGACACCTTGGCGCAGACGAAAGCCGCCAACGCCTTTTTGATCACCAGAGGCCCTTCATCGCTCCGGATCGTGAAACAGGCGCTCGCGGAGGCCGATTCGCCTCACATCACGTGGAGTAAACCCTTTACCCTAGCGGAGAGAAACGGCGCCACGCATCGGGTATGGGAAACGGCCTCGACCTATGAAGGCCACTCGGTTCGGCTGATCGTCGTCGAATCGAGCGCGCTCGACCAGCGCAAAGGAAAAACGCTCGAAAAAGAGCGGGCGAAAGAAGCGGAGCTTCTTCGCGAGGAACAAGAGCGTTGGGAGCGCCATCCCTTCTCCTGCCGGGAAGACGCCGAACAAGCCTTGACATCCCTCAAGGCGTCCCTTCGCCCCCGGTTTCATCGGGTCAACGCCGCGGTCAAAGAGATCGTGCGTCCGAAAAAACGGCGCGGACGGCCAAAAAAGGGGCGGAGCCCGAGACGGAGACGCTGTACACCCTTCACCTAAACGTCGAATTCAACCAACCGACATGGGAACAGGCAAGACGGAAAGCGTCCCGGTTTGTTCTCGTCACGACCGTTCCGAAGGAATGGAAGGGCCAACCCATGGATGCCCAAGAAATCTTGAAGCTGTATAAAGGGCAAATCTCGGTGGAAATGAACTTCGCGTTTTTGAAAGATCCGTTTTTCACAGATGAGATTTACGTCAAAAAACCGGAACGGGTCGCCGCATTGGGCTATTTGTTTCTGTTGGCCCTAGCGATTTACCGCGTTTTTCAGCGCCGGGTGCGCCAGTTCATCACACCCGAACACCCGTTAAAGGGCGCGGGAGGCCGCAAGTTGACACGGCCAACGGGACAGGCGATTTTTCAGCTGTTTCAATATGTGAACGTCATCCTGCTGGAGCTGCCAGACGGGCGCATCCAACGCGCACTCGATCGCCCCCTCAACCCGGACCAGCGAAGGATTCTGCAGGGATTGGGCATGGATGAGAGCATCTACGTGTAACGTGATACGGAACGACTAGCGATGGTAAAAAAAGGATTGCCATCGCTCGTCGTGTTGGTCAAAAAGTTATTCTGAAAAACTAAATAAAAAATCCTTTGTTTGGACTCTGTTAAGGTGCGAAATGTGAGTTAGATGAACTAGGATTTATTCCGTTTCATAAAGATGGGGCAGAATTGTTAATTGTTGTTCAGTTTAATTGCCGAGTGTTACGAACAGACGAGCATTATTGTCACATCGAACTTGGAATTTGGACAATGGAACACCATATTTGGGGATAAGCGTTTAACGGCCGCCATCATTGACCGATTGGTGCACCATGCCCATATTCTCACCTTTACGGGGGAAAGTTATCGATTGCGGCACGCTCTATCTAAAAAGAACCGATAAAATACGGGAACTGGCAAGGTTGTGCACAAATTCACCGCCATATTGTGTATTTTTTACTTGCCAAACACAGTCATTCCATGAGTCGGTTATTCCTCGTCCTCAATTTTGTAACTTAACAACACAAACACATACTTTCCTCGTTTGAAACGATCTTCTTCTTTTAAGGCTTCTTTCACTTTAGAGGGTAATTCCCGATTGTTCCCTCCCAACTGATGAAAGAGATGATGATGGGTGTGCAGCCATTCCTCTCCGGTCATATGATGGTAAGAGATGCTTAGTTCCACATGATGTTGATATTGGTTTAATTGCTTGTTTTCCTCCAATTCTTTTTCCAATAACGAGAGCCCTGTATAAACAGTATTTTTTAATTCTTTCATGAGCTCTGATTTGCTTTCTGACATCATTTTTTCATTCAGCATCACATTTGTATCGATGTCGTTATTTCTACGATAGGATTTTTCAATTAAATTTCCGACCTGCTTTTCGCCTGCAACCTCTAATAAGCCGTATTCCTCTAACTTTTTGACATGATAGTATAGCCTCGATGGTTTTTCATTTAATTTTTTCGCTAGTTCCTTCACCGTTAAGGCTTCGTTTTTCGTTAAGTCCAAAATTTTGTTTCGTTTTGGGTTAATCAAGATTTTGGCCAATTCCAAATCACTTAATTCTTTCATCCTTCTATGCTACTCCTTTCTGTGTTGAATGCAACTTGGCTCAATTGTCGATATCCTTGGAAGAGTGGATAAGTACAAGTTGTCAGTACGAGCAAGATGCCGCTCGTTGCGGTTGCGTAAACACTTCCGATCACATCGGCATACCAACCGCCTATCATGATTCCTAGCATTATGGGAAAATTGGAGAACGTCGTCATTAAAGCAGAACCGCTACCTCTTAATTCTTGCGGCACAATAGAGATAAACAAACTATTAATCGGCACATTCACCAACGCATTCAATACTCCTACCATAGTACACCAAGTATAGAGAGGAAAATCCCCCCAATTATGGACGAACACGTTCAAAGGCACAATACCCGCCATCCATACGCCAATAAGCATCATTCCTATCCATAATAATCGATTAGCTGGGATGGTTTGAAGCAACTTTGGTCCAAGTAAAGAACCTAAAATCGCTCCCACCCCTATGCTTGCCTCCAGAAAACCGAAGTGAGAAGGAGAGACATGAAAATGATGCAATAAAGCGCTGACAAGATTTGTATTCAAAATACCGATCACGAAGGATAATGGAATCATCATGAATAAGAAAAAACGCAAGATAGGTAACAGAAAAATGTCTCGGTATCCAGTCAAAGCATCCAGCCAATAACCGCTCTTTTTCTGCTTATGATGAAGGTATTCTTTAAACTTGATGCTCCAAATCAAAATGGCCGAAAGGAGAAATGTAGCGGCGTTAACCATAAAATTGATATCGTATCGTTCACTTAAAAGAAAAAGTCCCCCAATGGCCGGTGCAATTATTTGCATAGCCGATGCTGTTCCATTTGATAGCGCAATCGCCTCTGGAATTCGTTCCTTTGGGATAATGGACGGAACGATGGAAGATTGGGCAGGTACAAATAGCGCTGTCCCGATCCCATGCAATCCCAACAAAACGAGCAAGATGATGGGGGAGTGTGCAAAGGCAGCCATGCAAAGAACGATGATCATTCGATACAGGTCAGAGAACACCATCAGCCGCCGCTTAGAAAATCGATCAACAAGAGGACCGAATACTAAGCTCAAGACAGCAGTTGGGAACAATTGGACGAATATAACCATTCCGATGAGCAAAGAATGGCTGGATGACTTTCCGATGAGGTAAATGAGCGCTACCCTTGTTATGCCGTCGCCCAAATAGGATATGACTTGAGACAGCCACATGCGTAAATATAGACGATGATCAGATAATATAGAGAACATGGATCCACCACCTTTTTGTTCATCAAAATAAATTTTAATGGTAAAAAAATATTTTGTCAATAACCTTCAGTCTACTGGAGTGATTGAAGACTTTAGTCGGTTCATGAAAAAGCGGTTTTATACTTTTAAACCATTCATTGTTTTCATGAAACATTCAGTGTTCGAATCAATACAGGCAGGGGAGACCCAATGATTCTACTCATCAACTGTAGATGAGCATTTTTCATTACAATAATTTCCATGGTTAGAGAGACAAACAGGGTACCCCTTACGCGATACGGAGCTGTTTTTTGATCACATCAATGGGAATATCTTGCTTTGCGGCGTCATAAATGAACTCTATGACGCTATGGCCTTTCCGCGATCGAAGAAGCTCCAATCCGGTGGAGAGGTCTTGCTGGGATTTCGCTATGCTGTACACGCAGGCCAAGAGCACCACCGCCCAATACCGTTTCACCGCCCGAATGTGGCGGACGCGGTATTCATCCAGCTTCAGTTGATCTTTCGCCTGTCGGAAAAAGCATTCGATTGTCCAACGCTGGGCATAGTAACGCAAGATGTCTTCATCGCCTAGCTCCCGGTCGGTGCTCAAGACGCAATGGAGATGTTCCGGTGTCATCGGCTGATCCGCCTTCCAAGCCAGCAGCACCACCGCGTCATCGAGGCCATGGATCGCCCCCTCATAGCGATACACGCGGTAACGCTCCTTCCCCACCGTGACGAGGCGGGTGTCTTGGGGCTCGATATAGCGAGCCAACTGCTTGGCTTGGACGGCGACGCCATTCGGATAAAGAATCCGGTTCGTCTTGAGCATCGCGATGATGTAAATTATCATTTTATTTCAGCACAAAACACCCATTTTTTTGCACATTCTTTCAGAAAGCCCTCTCCCCTTTTCTGAAGGAATGTGCTAAATTTTTTGTGAATTGTTTCGGACAAAGATTTCCATTCGTTTCAAGGAGAGGGGGGAGGAAGTGTGATCCAGTTTCACGACTTTGGCATTGACATTCAAACGTATACGGATCGTGGGAAAGGGAACGATTTTCCCGACGTGAACCAATGCCCGCACTGTCCATCCCGCCGCCCCTTGCACCGTCACGGATACTACCAACGCTATGCGTTGACGGCAGAGGGGGAGTATCTGTTTTTTGCAAGCAAAAAATGCAGAGAAGTGCAAGAAAAAATACATAGGCTTGCCAGCTCAAGACTTAAGGTTCCAGACCGGGGGAAGAGGACGGCTGGATCGCGGAGAGAGCGTTCCGCAGTCGATAGCTCTCTCCCGTAAAGGCCAGGATGTGGGCATGGTGAACCAAGCGATCCACCAGCGCAGCTGTCAAGCGGTTGTCCCCAAACACCCGATTCCACTGTCCAAATTCCAGATTCGACGTCACGATGACGCTTTTTCGCTCATAACAGTCGGCGATAATATGAAACAACAGCTCCGATCCTTGCTTTTGAAACGGCACATAGCCGAGTTCATCCAATATCAACAGTTCGCACGCATCGATGCTTCGTTTCAGCCGCCCGAGCGTGCCATTTTTCAATGCCTCTTCCAGCTGGGCGACGAGATCCGCGACGCGGAAAAACCGAACCTCATGGCCTTGTTGGCACGCCTGGATGCCGAGCGCTGTGGCGAGATGGGTTTTTCCTGTCCCGGGCGAGCCTAAAAGCAGAACGTTTTGCTTTCGCTCCAAAAAGCGAAGGTCACACAATTCCTTCTTCGATGTCGTGGTCGGCCAGTGGATGTGATCCGACCATTCGTAATCCTTCAGCCATTTCAACTCCCGAAACTTGGCTTTCTTGATCAGCCGGGCCTGTTTCGCCTGCTGGCGGCACGACAGCTCCAGCGCCAATACATCCCGCAAAAACTGTTCTTTCGTTTCGAACATCACCTCCTCGAATCGATCCGCGATATAGGCCAAATGCAGTGCTTTACAAATCTCTTTCACCTCTGCTCTCATCCCTGGACACCCCCTTCCCGAACAGGATGAAGACGTTGATCATACACCGTTAAGTCCGTTTCATAGTCGATCAGGACGGAAGGGGTGTACGATTCTTTCCACTTGGCCGGGTAATGGGATTGCTCGGCTTCCATCAACACCCCGATTTCATGAGGAGCCAAGTCCCATCGCTGGTTCTCATCGAGCCACTGGGCGATTTCATAAAGCGTGCAACGATCCAACAGCGCTCGCAGCCCTTTCAAACGGGCCGCCACCTGGGGCGGGGTGCCAGCCAGATACGTTCGGATCGCTTCCGGCAAGTACGCCCGGTATCGGGAATGCCCGACAACCCGGGGTTTGGTCTCCCACTCAGCGAAAATCTCTTTCCAAGGGATCTCGCGTTTCACGTTCGTATACGGCCTTGGCGCTTCAAGATGGACGTCTCCATCGGAAGAGAACACAACGAAACGATTCCATTCTTTCTTCACCAACACCCGGTTGGGGACGGACAGGCCATGGACGACGAACGCCTTCCCATCCACCATCACTTCTCCGTACTTATTCACGTAAGCGTGATCGAGGGAGAAGATCGGAAGATCTTGTTCCGGCAACGCCAACAGCTCCGGTTGCTCTTCTTGCCATAGTTCCTCGATCCACCGCCCCTTTTCATAATGAGGACGGTTTCGGTCCTCGACCATCTTGCGATGCAGCCACTCCACCAGCTCCGGATCCGACTCCATCAATGGAGCGGGGATGAAACAAAGGTTGCGAGTGTAATAGACTTTTCGCTCCGCATTTCCTTTCTCATGTCCACTGTATGGATTGCACACTTGTACATCAAACCGATAGTAGAGTTGAAATTTCTCAAAAGCCTCGGTGAATCGGCGTTCTCCCCCTTTTCGAATCGACACAATGGCCGCGGACAAATTGTCAATGCGCAATGCCTTTGGCACTCCCCCAGCCTGACGAAACAGCTGCGTCAACCCATGGAGGAAGCATTCACTGTTTTCCACCGGCAGCGGATAAGCAAACGCAGCGTTGCTATAGGGAAAGCTCATGATCAAAACCGATCGCTCTTCTTCCTTCCCCTCCTTCGTCACAACCGTCATCTTCCCGAAATCCACCTGCGCCTCGCCTGGCGGGTGCTCCAGTCGTTCATAGCGCTGTTCTTTCTCGAGCTTGAGCTGCGGTCTTCGTTTTTGCACGTACGCGCAAACGGTGCGATACGAGCCTTGAAATCCATGGTCACGACAAAGCGCTTCAAACATCGTCTTGTTCGTTCGCCGTTGTTTTCTCGGCAGCTTGGCATCCTCCTCCAACCAGTCATCAATGATTTGCCCGTACCGTAACTATTCACCCCAGTGCTAGTGTATAAAAAAGCCCAGCACAAATAGGGCATTTCGGTCATAGAAAATGCCCTAGGTAGCGGAAAGAACTCGATCGATCGTTTCGCCTGCCAACAGAAGACATAACGAATCCCACACGTTTTTTTCGTGTTTCGTCAGTGTGGAAACGATGCTTCTTGCGATGCAAAACGACTGCGCGAATGTTTCTTCGCGAAACGTACCCGAAATGTTCTCTTTGACTTTGACCATGCGAAGATCGCGTTCGGCTTGGTTGTTATCAAAGGGAACATGTACTTCACGTAAGAAACGCAGCGCTTCTTCCTTTCGTTTTTGAAGGCGTCGAACAAAAGCGAGTGCTTTTTTCGGAAGAGGCGTCATCGTTTCTAATCGGTGTTGTGCTCTTTCTAGGATGCGATCATACACTCGTTCCCACCGTCTCGCTTCTTCTTCGGAAAGTGCACCGTGATGGGCTTCGACGGCTTGCTTGGCGGCTAACAGAAACGTGGTCATGCGCATCGCCCACGTATGCCCCTGTTCGATGAATCCTTTTAACTCACGCAAATGGTGGGCATGACAAAGGGCATGGGTGGCATGTGTGTCTTTCGG
>NZ_LLKS01000017.1:0-5460 GCF_001414205.1 Geobacillus sp. Sah69
GGGTGTCGGAATCCGTCCTCCCACATGTCTCTGATGACCGAATCGAGACCGTGTTTCTCCAACGTCCGGATCCACCAGGAMGCCCGTTCCTTTTCTTTTTTCACGATAGGGCCTATGATCCTCCACCGCCTCGCAAAAAAGCTATGAAGGCTTGATAGGTTTCGGTAGAACCGTCGGACATAAAAGATGATGCCGTCCTTTGTCGGGAGAAACGGAGCCTGGTTCGTCCTTTCGGTCAATCCCAACTGCTCTTTCACGACTTGCCATATGGCGGACAACGTATACTGAAAATACGGGAGGAGAAAGGAAGGCAGCACACTCACCGTCTTCAAGCATTCCCGACAGCGATACCGGACAATCCAAATGCGATMATCACCATGTGGGGTCAATGCGTTTCGCTCATAGTAACCGTGGCGGTGCAACGGGCGCTTGGCCCGGCAATGCGGACACTTTTTCAGAAGAGGGAAGTCGTTTTCTTTTCCACGCTCTGCATACGTTTGGACGTCAATGCCAAAGTCATGAAATTGAATCACGTCCTCTTCCCCCTCCTATGAACCGATGGATTTTCTCTTCCGAAATAATTCACAAAAAATTTAGCACATTCTTTCAGAAAAGGGGAGAGGGCTTTCTGAAGGAATGTGCAAAAAAATGTCTCTTTTGTTCCGAAATAAAGTGATAATTTACACCATTTCACCACTCCTTGTTCTCGCCCGTCTGTAACGGTCTTCATATTGTCAAATAACACCTTCTTCGGAACCCCGCCAAAGTACTTGAAGCTCTGAATTAGGCATTCCATTAAGTGTTCCTGATCCTGGCTGACCGTAAATACCGCGTATTTCATCCGCGAATAGCCTAACACAGCCACAAATAGCGATAACTTGACTTTTCTCCCTTCGATCACGACCTCCCCGACTTCTTTCCAATCGACTTGCATTTGTTCGCCAGGAAGCGTTTCATAACGAACGGTGTATTTCTTTTTCGCCGTCTCTCGGAAAGGTTTCATATAGTCTTTTAAAATCGTCTTTCCTCCCGTATAGCCCTGTTGTCGAATTTCAAAAAACAACTTTTCGCTATTAAACACCCCATCTTCTAACATTCGTTTTTGAAGATACGGCTTAAATGGATCTAACTTGCTTTTTCTTTGTTTTCGCTTGGATTTGGAAGGAGGATTGGGGGAGTGAATATATTTTCGGACGGTTTTCCGATCGATCCCCAATTCCCTCGCAATATCGGAAATACTCATTCCCCTTTCATACATCTCTTTGATCATAAAAAATTCCCCTCTCGTAATCATGAACCATAGCTCCTCTCATTGACACTATGGTTCTATTGTAAGTGGGGAATTTTATTCCGGCTATATTGGGGATTTTATCATCGGCTTTAACAAGATTTGTTATGAACAAATCGTAAACAACGTTATAATTGATGGAAAGGAGCTAGCATCATTTTTATTACAACTGGGAATGACTAAAGAAATATATGGTTTTGACGGAATTTTAGGAGTAGACTTTATGGAGAGAACGGGAATGATTATTGATTTTAAAAATTTCATTATTAAATATGGATAAAAGCAATGTTTGAGTTTTGCCAAGAATGTTTTGTGCTTATATTCCTCATCTTGTTTTTTTGTTTTAATGTGATTTTACTCTTTTATATTCCCCTTTTAAGTTTCTACTTCCCCCTCGTTAGTTTTTGCTTATGATACCCCCGCTATTTTCAACAATTGACAAGTATTATACACAAGAAATGAAATTATCATCATCTCCTGATTTTTATATGGATTGCATTTATTGTTCCCTCCCCCTTCACACTCCCTACGTTTCATCCGATATAAACCATAGAAATCGTCCAAACCAAAGGAGCGGATCCGGATGACGATTGAACGGGTGTCTTCTTCTTTCCTTTCATATGAGCCGACGCGAAGCGAACAGGTGCATCCAACCGTTGAACGCGCGGCAGTGCAGCCTCAAGAAGCGGGGGGTTCTGCTTCTTCCCTTTTTCAACCGCTTTCGGAAGAAGCTGTGGAGAAAGTGGTCAACGGCTTGAATGAGCTCGTGCAGCCGAGCCATACGTCGGTTCGGTTTGAGCTGCACAAAGAGTTGAACGAGTATTACGTGCAAGTAATCGATGAAAAGACGCATGAGGTGATCCGCGAAATTCCGCCGAAAAAGCTTTTGGATATATATGCGGCAATGATGGAATTTGTCGGGTTGATTGTCGATAAAAAAATTTAACGGTGGTGAGTCGACATGGCGAATACGTTGCGCATCAGCGGCCTCGCGAGCGGGATGGATATTGACAAAATCGTGAGCGATTTGATGAAAGCGGAGCGGATGCCGCTTGATAAATTGAAGCAGAAAAAGCAGCTGCTCGAGTGGCAGCGCGATGATTACCGGTCGATGAACACGCTGCTTCAGGGGCTTGATGACTACTTGTTTTCCAACATTACGCTCCAAAGCAGCATGTTCAAAAAAACCGTCTCGAGTTCGAACGAATCGGTCGTCACAGCGACGGCGGGCTCGAGTGCGGCGAATGTGGCGACGACGATTCAGGTCGATCGGGTGGCCACCTCGGCCGTCTGGCTGTCCGATGAAGCGGTAAGGGTGGACAAGGCGAGTTTTTCCGTTGCCGCTGATACGACGTTGACGATCAATGTGACGAACGGGGATGGGAGCACGAAGCAGGCGGCGATCACAGTGAAGAAAGGAACGACGCTCGATGGGGTGATCGCCCAACTCAACAGCAACCTAGATCTTGGCGTCAGCGCGTTTTACGACGAGCAAACTAGGCGGGTTTCGATCATGAAAAAAGACACGGGAGCGCAAGCGAGTCTGGTGCTCGCCGATCAGGCGACGGTGGACTTTTTTGCGCAATTAGGGTTTACGAATACCGTAGCGGGGCAAGAGCTCACGGGGAAAACGGCAGGGAAAGACGCCGACATCACCATCAACGGCTTGCGAACGACCCGCTCGTCGAATACATTTACGATCAACGGTGTGACGTATACGGTGAAAGGGACGGGCACGGCGACAGTGTCGGTGGCGACGGATGCGGACGCGATGTTTAACGCCATTAAAGGGTTTGTCGATAAATACAATGAAGTGATCGCCAAAATCAACGCCGAGCTGAAAGAAGAGCGCTACCGCGACTATCCGCCGCTCACCGATGAGCAAAAAGAAGCGATGACGGAAAAGCAAATCGAGCTGTGGGAAGAAAAGGCGCGCAGCGGGATGCTTCGCGGCGATTCGATTTTGTCGAGCGCCTTAAGCCAAATGCGGATGAATGTGTACACGAAAGTCGAAGGGGCGAACATTCCAAGCGGGTTCTCGCAGCTCGCGCAAATCGGGATTACGACGTCGTCGAATTACCTTGACGGTGGGAAGTTGATCATTGACGAGACGAAGCTGCGGGAGAAAATCAAGGAAAACCCGGATGCCGTCTATCAGTTGTTTAACCAAGACGGGGCGACGGATGCGGAAAAAGGGATCGCCCGCCGCCTGCGTGATACGATCAAGGCGACGATCGGGAAGATTGAGCAAAAAGCGGGGAAGACGATTTGGACGAACCAGCAGTTTGCGATCGGGCGCGATTTAATCGAAATCAATGACCAAATTGACCGCTTCGAAGACCGTTTGAAACAAATTGAAGACCGCTACTATCGCCAATTCACGGCGATGGAAGAGGCGATTCAGCGCGCCAACCAGCAAAGCATGTACTTGATGAACGCCTTTGGTGGCGGCATGCAGGGGTAAGCGGTTTGAAGGCTCAGGCGCTGTCGCGGTGACAGTGGGGGAAGAAGCGACCACGCTCACGGATGGCAACAGATGAAGGGCGTTCGGCACGGCCCGTTGAATCAGATGATGGTTTTGCGATGGGGTGAACATCATAGAAGAGGAGTGACGGAAGATGGCGACAAACAATCCGTATCAACACTACCAAGCGAACGCCGTGCAGACGGCGTCGCCTGGGGAGTTGACATTGATGCTGTATAACGGCTGCTTGAAGTTTATCAAGCTCGCGCGCCAGGCGATGGAGACGGGCGATATCGCGGCGCGTAATGAAAACTTGTTGAAGGCGCAAAAGATCATTTTGGAATTGATGGCGACGCTGAAAATGGAATATGACGTCGCGAAATCGATGATGACCATGTATGACTACATCTACCGCCGTCTGATCGAGGCGAATGTGAAAAGCGATGCGGCGATTTTGGATGAAGTGGAAGGGTATGTCGTCGAGTTTCGCGATACGTGGAAACAAGTGATTCAGCTCCATCGGCAGCGCCAACACGCGGAAGGCGGGCAGGCGTAATGGGCGTGGTGCATGATGTATGGCGGGTGACGAAGGAGCTGCTGGAGGCGACGGCGTTGCCGTGGCCGTCCGAGGATCGGGAAGAGCGGCTTCGGACGGTTGATCGATTGCTTCAGGAGCGCCAGGAGCTCCTTTGGAAGCTTCGTCCGCCGTACAGCGAGGAAGAGCAGCGGCTTGGCCGCGAGATCATCGCTTGGAATGAAGAAATTGAGAGGCGGCTTCACCGCGTGGGTGATGAGATTCGAAACGATTTGCGCATGGCGGGGGCGAAGCGGCAGGCGAACGCCTGCTACGTTCATCCGTACGAGCAGCCGCTTTCGATTGACGGGATGTTTTACGATAAAAAGCGATAAAGAAAAGGACAGCGCCATGCTGTCCTTTTCGCTTCAAACTGTTTTCACAATCGTGATGTTCATCTCTTTCCGCAAGTCAATCTCATACGGGCTTTTCAGCTCCTCGCCCGCGGGATTTTTGATGACGCGGACGATGGGGCGGAGCGGGAAGCCCGGAAACACTTGCGAGACGACGCCGACTTCCCCGGTGTTGAGCTTAACGGTCGTGGCGACGTTGACCGAATGGTGGAAAAAGTAGTCGTTTGAGATGACCAAATCCGACAAGTTGATGAGCAAATCTTCTTGTTTGAGCAAATAGTCCAAAATGTCTTTGAACACTTTTTCGTGCTCTTTTCCTAAATCGAGGGAAGACACGCGGCTGAGCAGCTTTTTTGCTCGATCAAGGCCGTCATCGTCTCTTACACTTTTTTCACTGCCTGCTGGCGCACGGTCGGGCTGATGAGCGGGCGCGGGCGGATGTCATATGTTTGTTTGTCGTCAATGTGAACTACCCCACTTAATTTTCTAGCGAAAATTTGAAGTGGGGGCTTCCAAAGAAGTTTGACTGCTTCAAGCAATCCTTATTCTTTGAGGCGTGTCCACTTCGCCGCTAGAGCATAAGACACTCAGGTCTACAGCTTTACTTTTCTTTAAGATGTTTAATGCGCCATTGACATCAGCATTCATTAGTTTGCCAGACTTTGTTCGATACAAGCCGCGCTTAATACGTTTGCCACTGAACTTATATTCTTTTGGATTGTCGGCATTATATTCAGGAATCTCATCGCCGTCAAAAAAGCTGGCTTGAGACGTATAKGAT
>NZ_LLKS01000018.1:0-28825 GCF_001414205.1 Geobacillus sp. Sah69
CTTTCGACCGGCACACATGCGCCGGGTTGACCATGACCAACGGGATCCCGTGCTCCTCGAGGAAGTAGGCCAGGTTCAACCAGTAGTGCCCGGTCGGCTCCACCGCGACGATCACCTCTGACTTCCCAAACGCTTGCATCGCCTCCTGAATCGCTTTATACAGCTGCTGAAACCCCTCTTTCGACTGGAAGATCGGGAACGACTTGCGAAGCACGCGCCCCCGGTCATCCACGAAGCAGGCGTAGTGGGTTCGTTTCGCGATATCGATGCCCACGACAAGCGTTTGTTCCGTAACTTGATCAATTTTATAGTTTTGTGTACAATTCATCTGAAGTCCTCCTTGGCATGATGGTAGGTATTGTTTGACACCCCTGCATCATACCAAGAGGGCTTTTTTTGATCAAGTCCCCGGAAAAGCTCCTAACGGGAATGCTCTTTTTACTAGTGCTGGCGGTCGCGCTGCTCATCATCTCAGCATGGTTGGAATCAACGGTGTCTCATGTATAAAAATAGACGGGTCTAAAAAGCAGGAGGCTCTTTACCACAACATGTACTTGACAAGCAATACAGCTTCCTGCACAAAGATTTGAAAAAATCACGGATTTGTTGATTTTCCCTTACAAGCGTAAATAGAGTTCAGAAAAAATCAAGTACAACTTTTGGTGAAGAGCCAAGCAGGAAAAGGGGAAGAAATAGATGGAACCGTTATTTTCATTGCAAAACTTGACGTATCGCTATGATGGGGGAGCCACGATTTTTCAGCAGTTCTCATTTTCCATTTTTTCAGGGGAGACCGTGCTTCTCACCGGCCCCAATGGAGTGGGGAAAACGACTCTTTTGCATATTATTTCGGGATTGCTCGATAAAGGAGAGCTGCATTATCAAGCCTTTTATAAAGGCAATCCGATTCAGCCTCCCGACATGCGCGCTCATTTGTCTTATGTGACATCCGAGACTGTCATGTTTTCAAAATTGACGGGTTATGAAAATATCGAATGTTTCCGGCTTTTATGGAAGCTGGATCAACAGTACGTCCGCAAAGCGAACGAATTATGCAGTCTGCTTGGAATGGAGGAGATGCTCCCGCTCCCGGTGGATCAGTATTCATTAGGAACAAAACAAAAACTGCATATTGCGATTGCTTTAGCCCGCCCGGTCGAATTGTATTTGATGGATGAACCGTTCAATTCCCTTGATAGGCTAAGTCGCGATCGGTTGGCGGAGTGGATTCAAGGCGACCGTCAACATGCTTATCTCATTGCTTCTCACGTTCATCAAGAGCGCTTCCCTGGCTCCCGCATAATCTCGCTTACACGTCCAAACAATGAAGACAAAATAGAAAAATGACGGTGGGATCTTCAGGAAAAATTCAGTTTTCATACGTGTGATCAAGGATTTTTCCGTTGCACTTTCCACTCTCCTATGTTCTAATTAGGAATAGTGAACATCAAGAAGATGGGGGGCTGAAAGTGAACGGAGAAATCATCCGCTTCGAGCGAGTGACGAAGGAATACGACGGAACGGTCGTATTGGATGACGTCAGTTTTGCGATGGAGCGCGGGAAGTTTTATACGCTGCTTGGCCCGTCAGGGTGCGGGAAGACGACGATTTTGCGGCTGATTGCCGGGTTTATCGAACCGACGGAAGGAACGATTTATTTCCACGGGAAGCCGATTCAAAACGTCCCGCCGAACAAACGGCAAGTCAACACTGTCTTTCAAGACTATGCGTTGTTTCCTCACCTCGATGTGTTTGAAAACGTGGCATTTGGCTTGCGCGTAAAAAAGATGAAAGAAGCGCACATCCGCCAAAAAGTGAGCGAAGCGCTCCGGTTTGTCAACTTGGACGGCTATGAGCGCCGCCGCATTCAAGAGATGTCCGGCGGTCAGCGCCAGCGCGTCGCGATTGCGCGGGCGATTGTGAATGAGCCAGAAGTGTTGCTCTTGGATGAGCCGCTATCGGCCTTGGATTTGAAACTGCGCACGGAAATGCAGTATGAACTTCGCGAACTGCAGCGCCGCTTAGGGATTACGTTCATTTTTGTCACGCATGATCAAGAAGAAGCGTTGGCGATGTCCGATTACATTTTTGTTCTAAATAAAGGAAAAATTCAGCAGTTTGGGACGCCGAAAGACATTTACGACGAGCCTGTCAATCGATTCGTTGCCGATTTCATTGGCGAATCGAACATTTTGTCAGGGCGCATGATCGACGATTTCCTCGTCGAATTCGCCGGCAAACAGTTTGCGTGTGTCGACCGCGGTTTTGCGCCGAACGAACCGGTTGATGTCGTCATCCGCCCGGAAGATTTGGAGCTCGCGGCGCCGGAAGATGGGCAGATCGTCATCCGCGTCGATTCGCTCTTATTCCGCGGTGTCCATTATGAAATTTGCGGCTATGACGAAAACGGCAACGAATGGCTTGTCCATTCGACGAAAAAGGCCGAAGTCGGGGAAACGGTCGGCCTTCGTTTTGAACCGGAAGCGATTCACGTCATGCGAGTCGAAAAGGAGGATGAGGACGCATGACGGAACGGGCGTGGCGGAACTGGTATTTAATCCCTTATGGCATTTGGCTTGTGCTGTTTGTCGTGGCCCCGATTGTCTTTTTGGTGTATGAATCGTTTTTGGATCTTGACGGCCATTGGACGTTGTCCAACTACAAATCCGTGTGGACGCCCATTTATTTGAAAATGATGGCGTATTCGTTTTGGTATGCGTTTTTAATCACGCTTGTGTCGCTGCTCATCGGCTATCCAACCGCCTATTGGCTGACAAAGACGAGGCACAAGCAGTTATGGCTGTTGTTGCTTATTTTGCCGATGTGGGTGAATTTGCTGCTGAAGGTGTATGCGTTTTTAGGGCTGTTCGGCACGTACGGGCTGGCCAACGCTTTGTTGAAAGCGCTGGGCGTCGGGCCGCGGCAGCTGTTGTTTACCGATTTCAGTTTTGTGTTTGTGTCGGTGTACATTTTTATTCCGTTTATGGTGCTGCCGATTTTCAACGCGCTGGAGGAGCTGCCGCCATCGCTTGTCGATGCCGCCCGCGATTTAGGCGCTTCAGCGTGGACGACGTTCCGCCGCGTCGTTTTCCCGCTCACGCTTAGTGGGGTGAAGGCCGGCTGCCAAGCGGTGTTCATCCCGTCGTTGTCGTTGTTTATGATTACGCGCCTTGTCGCTGGCAACCGCGTCATTACGCTCGGCACTGCCATTGAACAGCATTTTCTTGTCACCCAAAATTGGGGGATGGGGGCGACGATCGCGGTTGTGTTAATGATCGCGATGGCGGTCATCGTCGTCTTGACAGGAAGCGGAAGAAAAGAGGGAAGCCGATGAAACGGATGCAGGCATGGGGACGTGTGTACTTGTTAGTCGTGTTTGCCGTGATGTATATGCCGATTGTGTATTTGATGTATTATTCCTTCAACAGCGGCGGGGCGATGCACGATTTTCAATCGTTCACGCTCAAGTGGTACCGCGACGTGCTGTCCGACGACCGCTTGCCCATCATCGTTTTGAATACAATCGTCATCGCACTGTTGTCGGCGGCGGTTGCGACGATACTCGGGGTCATCGGGGCGCTCGCCATTTACTATGTCAAGCGGCAACGGACGAAAAACGCTCTTCTCGCTCTCAACAACGTGCTGATCGTCAGCCCAGATGTCATCATCGGTGCTTCGTTTTTGCTGCTGTTTACAATCGCTGGCATCAAGCTCGGCTTTACATCCGTGCTGTTGTCCCATATCGCTTTTAGCGTGCCGATTGTCGTGTTGATGGTGCTGCCGAAACTGGAAGAAATGAGCCCGACGCTGATTGATGCGGCTAGAGATTTAGGAGCCAGTCATTGGCAAGTGCTGTCCGGTGTGGTGCTGCCGTTTTTGGCTCCGAGCATATGGGCGGGCTTTTTCATGGCGCTCACGTATTCGCTCGATGACTTTGCCGTGACCTTTTTTGTCACGGGAAATGGGTTCTCGACGCTGTCCGTGGAAATTTATTCGCGGGCGCGCCAAGGCATTTCCTTGTCAATCAACGCATTGTCGACGCTTCTGTTTTTATTTACCATGCTGCTCGTCATCGGCTATTACGTGCTCAGCCGAAAAGGCGGCCGCTTGTACGGGATAGGGGGGCGAAAGTAGGTGAGACGGCTTGTCCAAGGATTTGCGGCTGTGTTCATCGCCGCGTTCGTCCTGATGTTTGTCACTCATCGGCTGAACGAAGCGGAAGGGTACGGCGGAGGCAAAACGGTGACGGTCTACAACTGGGGCGATTACATTGACCCCGCGCTCATTCGCGAATTTGAAAAAGAGACAGGGTGGAAAGTGATTTACCAAACGTTTGATTCCAACGAGGCGATGATGGCGAAAATCGCCCAAGGCGGGGCAACGTTTGACGTCGCCGTTCCATCCGATTACGCCATCAGCAAAATGATCGAGGAAAACTTGCTGTTGCCGCTCGATCACGACAAGCTGCCGAATTTACAATATATCGAGCCGCGGTTTCTCAACTTGCCGTTTGATCCGCACAACCGGTATTCCGTGCCGTATTTTTGGGGGACGGTCGGCATCGTCTACAACCGCGAGATGCTTGGCGGCAAGACCATCACAAGCTGGAACGACTTATGGGATCCGAACTTGCGCAATCAAATTTTGCTTGTCGACGGAGCGCGCGAAGTGATGGGCATGGCGTTAAACAGCCTCGGCTATTCCCTCAATGACACGAACAAAGCCCATTTGCAAGAAGCAAAGCGGAAACTCGATCGACTCATGCCGAATGTGAAGGCGATTGTCGGCGATGAGATCAAGCTGCTTCTCGCGAATGAAGAAGCGGCCATCGGCGTCGTCTGGTCGGGTGATGCGGCGGAAATCATCGCCGAAAACGACAAGCTCGACTATGTCGTGCCGAAAGAAGGCTCCAACTTATGGTTTGACAACATGGTCATCCCGAAAACAGCGAAAAACATCGAAGGAGCGCACGCGTTCATCAACTTTATGCTCGACCCAAAACACGCGGCGCAAAACGCCGAGTACGTCGGCTACTCGACGCCGAACAAAAAGGCGCTTCGCTATTTGCCAAAAGACATCGCGGGCGATCGCCGCTTCTACCCCGATTTGGATTCAGCAGGGCATCTCGAAGTGTACGAAAACTTAGGAAAACACATGCTCGCCTACTACAATGAACTGTTTTTGCAGTTTAAGATGCAGCAAAAGTAACCATATATACGACAAAAAGTCTGTCCAGCGCGACACCATATTTCCAGCATAATAATCGTGAGGTAAATAGTTTTATACTAAACACAAAAAAGCGGATGGAGGCTTGCCTCATCCGCTTATCGATAATTCACAAACTGCACCTCAATCGGCAAATCCGCTTCGCGAATGGCGGCGATCACCTTTTGCAAGTCGTCTTTGCTTTTGCCGCTGACGCGGATTTGGTCATCTTGCACTTGGCTTTTCACTTTCAAGCCGGTGTTCTTGATGATCGTGTTGATCTTTTTCGCATTCTCTTTGTCGATCCCTTGGACGAGCTTGGCGCGCTGGCGCACCGTGCCGCCTGCGGCCGGCTCGATTTTGCCGTATTGGATGTTTTTCGTCGCCACCCCGCGTTTAATGAGCTTGCCGATGAGCACATCTTTCAGCTGCTCAAGCTTAAACTCATCGTCGGAGATGAGAACGAGCTCGTCTTTCTCGAGCGAAATGTCGCTTTTGCTTCCTTTGAAGTCATAGCGCGTCTTGATTTCTTTCATGGCGATGTTGATGGCGTTCGCCACTTCCGCCAAATCGACTTTCGATACGATATCGAACGAACTTTCTTTTGACATACGTGACCTCCCGGGCGTGTGATGTACTTTCATTATAGAAAATGATGGGTGGGAAGGCAACAATGATCGAAGGGGAAAGAAGGCTAGTTTCGTCCTTTAGCCGGAAGAGGTCTGTATGCAGCGCTATGCTAAAAGCAGGGATTTGATGCAGGAGAAACGAATGTGGAAAAAGGCGGTTTTCAGCCGCCTTTTTGTCATGTTCATAAATGATCCGTCTTCTTCGAATACGCGAACTTCCCGGCTTCGCGGTTTTTTTCGCGCATCATGTTTTTCTCATGGCGCTTCGCTTGGTTGTCGCGCGCTTTTTTGTCATTGTCGCTCGTGTTTGGCATCGGCAGCCCTCCTTTGTTTCGATCGTCCATCATTAGTATGCGGCAAATGGAAATGAACTATATGGAAATAGGGGAAGGTAGTTTGTGGAAAGATAAATGGAGAATTTTTCTTCACAAATGGTTCGCCACAGAGTATAATTAAGTACAAAAATAGAGATAAATGTTTGTAATAGGGTAAATATAGGTGTTTAACGATCATTTTTTATCTAAAATGTTCGTAAAGGGGAATGAAAAATGAAACGAAAACCGTTTGTCCCCTTCAAGCTTCCTCTTAGCGAAGATGTCGTGAATCAAATGCGTTTTCTTCGCGAATTGATCGAAGCGAATAAGGCGATGGTTGAGTATCAAACGATGCTGCGGCATTCAAAGCTGCATCCGCGATTTCTGCTCAGACCGATCATGCTGAAGGAGGCGGTGCAGTCGACGAAAATTGAAGGGACACAAGTGACATTGGATGAAGTGATGGAGACTGAAGCACAAAGCAGAAAAGCGAACAGCGATGTGCGAGAAGCATTAAACTATTATGAAGCATTAGTGGCAGGGATGGATGCGCTGAAAGAGCTCCCCATTTCGACTCGGTTGTTTAAGCAGTTGCATCGAATTTTGTTGTCAAACGATGTACGCGGATCCCATCGTTCGCCAGGGGAATTCCGAAGGGTGCAAAATTTCCTCGGTCCGGAAGGATGCACGATGGAAACCGCCACTTACATTCCTCCGGAGCCGCATCTTGTCAATGAGTATATGTCAAATTTAGAGAAATACATTCATGAACCGAACGATGATTATGATGAATTAGTGAGAGTAGCCATAATTCATGCGCAGTTCGAAACGATTCATCCGTTTCTTGACGGAAACGGTCGGATTGGAAGAATTTTGATTCCGCTCTATTTGTATAGTAAGGGTGTCATCGATTACCCGAACTTTTTTGTCAGCGATGTGCTTGAACGGGATAAGCACAAGTATTACCGCTATTTGAATGATACCCGCTACAAAGGCGACTGGACGCAATGGATTCAGTTTTTCTTGCAATGCGTCCATTTACAAGCGAAACAAAATGTTCGATTGATTCAAAAAGTAAACAATTTGTATGAAGAAGATTTGGAAAAGGCAAGTGCGCTTGTGAACAGCCATAATATTCGAACCGTTGTCAATGTCATGTTCCAGCACCCGATTTTTACCGCGAACATGATGGCGGAGTTGACCGGTTTGCCGGAAGCGACGGTTCGGCGCTATTTGAATCGGTTTGAGGAACAGCAACTCATTTTCTCGGATGGCCGGATGCGGTCCAAAACGTACTACTACTACAACCTTCTTGATCAACTTCGGTGATGAGGACAGGCGCCTGTGTTGTGCAGGCGCCCGTGTTTTGTCCGGCGGGAAAGGCGTCAGATCTCAATATATTTGTTCAGAAAAAAGAGGGCAATCGTCCCTGGTCCGGCGTGTGCGCCGATGGCGCTGCCGATGTCGGAGAGGAAAAAGCGCGTGCAGCCGTGCGTTTCTTCGATCATTTGTTTCAGCTCCAAGGCGGTTTCTTCGTCATCGGCGTGGCTGATGCCAATCGTTTGTTTTTGAAGATCGTCGCCGCGCTCGCCCATCAACTCGACCATGCGCTTTAACACTTTTTTTCGCCCGCGCCATTTTTCGATTGGAATCAGCGCCCCGTCTTCGACATGGAGAAGCGGTTTAATGTTCAGCAGCCCGCCGAACGCCGCGGCGGTTTTGCTGATGCGGCCGCCGCGCGCCAAGTAATCCAAGTTGTCAACGGTGAAAATGTGTTCCATATGGCGGCAATACGCCTCGATCGTTTCACAAAGCAAGTTGTACGGTGTGTTTTGTTTCGCCAGCTCGACTGCCTTCATGACGGCGAGCCCTTGGCCAAGAGAGGCACATTTCGAGTCGATGATCGTCAGGCGAAATTCCGGATATTCATCAAGCAGCTCGCTGCGGACGGCCATCGCCGTTTGGTATGTACCGGATAATTTCGAGGAAAAGGCAATGTAAAGGCATGGCCGGTTTTCTTTGGCGCATGGCAAAAACAGCTCCTTCATCGCCAGTGGGCTTGGCTGTGCCGTTTTCACCGTATGCCCTTGGCGCATGGCGTCATATACTTGCTTCGGCTCGATCGTGATGCCGTCTTCGTAATCTTGGCCGTTCCAATGAACGACAAGCGGCAAAAAGGCGATTTGATGCTCGCGGATGTACGATTGCGGCAAATCGGCTCCGCTGTCGGTGATGATTTGAATGGGCATCTTTCGTCCTCCTCTTTTCTCCTTTCGTGTTCCCCACGGCTCTATCAGATGAACGAACCGTTTCCGCAGGTGAACGGCGATTCATGTTTCTATGTTCAGTGTAGCGGTTTTCAGCTCAGAATACAACGGAAAATCGGGGACGAGAGAAAAAAACAGCTGCGGGAAGCCCGCAGCTGTTATTGGGTGAGCTCATCAAGCTCAGCTTGAAATTGACGCAACTGCGCTTTTTCTGCCGTGTTGGAATGCGCGTACGCGGATGACAAGGCGTTTTTGGCGATGGCAACAGCGCGCTCGACGCTCATGTCGATCTCGCCGCTTTTGGCTTGTTTCGCCTGTGCGACTGCTTTGCGCGCCTCTTGAAACAGACGGTTGCCCATCGTTATGCCCCTCCAAGCGACGTTTCCACCGCTTTTTCCGCTTTGCGTGCTTCCGCCTCGGCGTACGTCAGGTGATAAGGGATTCGCTTGTCATGCCGTTCGACTGCATCGACGCCTTGCTGGACGAAACGCTTCGATTTGTTTCGTTTGCCCATGACCGATTCCCCCTTTAAAAAGTTGAAGACGCGCGTTGCGTCACGTATAGTGTAACCGCCGCCAGGGAACAGTAGTAAGGAAATTCGTTACAAACCGCCGTTCGTCGCTCTGAAAGCGGAAATCTGCTTGACACGACAGGAAAAAATCAATGCAAAAGCGGAAAGAAGTGGTTGGGAGGCGCGAGAAGCCTCCCGTAGCAAGGGGGGCGGCAGGGCTACAGGCCTAGAAGATCTTGTAAATACAAGCCGATACCGTCTTCTTCGTTGCTTTTCGTCACATCGTCAGCGACCGTTTTCAATGACTCGATAGCGTTGCCCATGGCGACGCCCAGCCCGGCCCAATCGATCATTTCGAGGTCGTTGTCTTCATCGCCAAAAGCAATGACGCGCTCCCTTGGGATGCCGAAATAGTCGGCGACTTGTTTTAAGCCTGCAGCCTTATGGACGCCATGGCGGATGATTTCAATGACATGCCACGGTTCGCTCCAGCGCCGTTGGTGGATGACGTTGGCGTACACATTCGCTAAGTGTGATTGAATCCGCTCGATATGATCATCGTCCGTGTACACGAGCACGCTCGTCGGATCTTTGCCGAGCGAGCGGCGCAAATCACCGATTTCCACGGTCGGGTTGCCAAGGCGGACGATGTCAAGCAAGACGTCGTCGTGTTGATGAAAATAAACATTGTCTAACACTTCGGCCATCATATTCTTGATTCCATAGGATTCGCTGATTTCAACAATGTCTTTGACGATCGCAAGCGGCAGCGGGTAATGGTGCATGCCCCACGACGGCTGGCGCGGATGGTGGACAAACGCGCCGTTGAAATTGACGATCGGCGTTGCAAGGCCAAGTTCTTCGTAGTACATGGAGCTTGCCCGGTACGGGCGGCCGGTGGCGATGACAACAAAATGGCCGACGTTGATGGCGCGGCGGATGACGTCTTTGGTAAATGGAGAAATCGTTTTATCCCCTTTGAGCAACGTTCCATCCAAATCCAACGCGATTAAATACGGCTTCATGTCCGACTCCTTTGCCCTCGTTATTCTTTACACTACATAGTGTAACTCTTTTCCAAAATCGCTGTCCATATGGTAAACTATACAGCGATGAAAAAAGAAAAGGGGTTTGTGCAACCATGGTGATCATTGAACAGGAACAGTTGGCCGGCGTGCCGGTTCTTCACGTTGTCAAGTCGGAAAAGCAGGACGCACGGCTGCCGCTGATTTTCTTTATCCACGGCTTTACGAGCGCCAAAGAACATAATTTGCATTTCGGCTACTTGCTCGCCGAGGCGGGCTACCGCGCTGTGCTTCCCGACGCGCTGTTTCACGGTGAACGGGACGAAGGCTTGAGCGAACGGAAATTGCAGCTGTCGTTTTGGGACATTGTTGTGCGCACGATCACCGAAATCGAGGAGATGAAAAACGACCTTGTAAGCCGCGGGCTGGCTGACCGAGAACGGATTGGGCTCGCTGGGACATCGATGGGCGGCATCGTCACATTCGGCGCGCTCGCCGTCTATCCGTGGGTGAGGGCGGCGGTGGCGCTCATGGGCTGCCCGAACTACAGCGCCTTTTTTGATGAGATGATTGAAGAAGGAAAGAGGCGCCAAATCGACATTCCGCTGCCGCCGACGCTGCTTGCGCTCGAAAAAGAAAAGCTCGCCCGCTACGATTTATCCAAGCAGCCGGAAAAACTCGCCGGGCGGCCGCTGTTCATCTGGCACGGGAAAGCCGACCAAGTCGTCCCGTATGCTTATACATATGAGTTTTACAAGCAAATTAAACCACTTTATGAAGGAAACGAAGACCGGCTGCAATTCATCGCCGACCCGCACGCCGGCCATAAAGTGACGCGTGAAGCGTTTTTGGAGACGGTGCGCTGGTTTCGCAAGCATGTGTAAGCAAAATCGGCAATGAGGAAACGAACATGTTTGTGGTCAGCTAAAGCGTGCTTCACAAGAGGAAATCCGCCTTTTAAACAAAAAAGGCGGATTTTTCGTTTGAACACATTTTTTATTCAAATGAATATTTGAATATAAGGGGGAGATATGCTATTCTATATTCAAATTAATATTTGAATATTGGCAAGGAGCGAGAAGGAATGCACCGTCATGATGTGTGCGACGTTTACTGTTATGACGACGAGAAGGTCGAGCGGGTTCAGCGGCGGCTTCGCGATGAACCAATTGCCGAGATTGTCCCTTTTTTTAAGGCGCTTGCCGATGAAAACCGGGCGAAGATCGTGTATGCGCTTTGCGGTGAAGAGGAGTTGTGCGTCTGTGACCTAGCGAACGTCATTGGTGCGACGGTGGCGACGGCATCACATCATTTGCGCATTTTGTACAAACAAGGAATTGTGAAATATCGAAAAGAGGGGAAACTCGCCTTTTACTCGCTGGATGACGACCATATTCGCGAGCTGCTGCTTGTCGCGCTCGCCCATCGGAAAGAGGGGGATGGCCGTGGGGAATGAACAAACATTAGATCGGCTCGAGGCCAAAACATACCGCGTGCAAGGACTGACGTGCACAAACTGCGCAGCTAAGTTTGAACAAAACGTGAAATCCTTGCCCGGCGTGAAAGAGGCGAAAGTGAATTTCGGCGCCGCCAAGCTCACCGTTTGGGGCGAGGCGACGATTGATGAACTTGAGCAGGCAGGAGCGTTTGAACAGTTGACCATTCATGAAGAACGAGAGCGCACCGTCCGGCCGGAACCGTTTTGGAAGAAGAAAGAGAACAGGAACGTCCTTGTCTCTGCTGTATTGCTTCTGATTGGCATTGCGGCCGATGCGGCGGACAAGGGGATGCTGGCGATTGCGATGTATTTGGCGGCGATCGTGATCGGAGGCTACTCCCTGTTCTGGACGGGGCTCCGGAATCTGGCCCGCTGGCAGTTTGATATGAAAACATTAATGACGATCGCCATTCTCGGTGCAACGGCGATCGGGGAATGGCAGGAAGGGGCGGTTGTTGTCATTTTGTTCGCCATCAGTGAAGCGCTTGAGCGCTATTCGATGGAGAACGCGCGGCGGTCGATCGCCTCGTTGATGGAGATGGCGCCCGCTGCAGCGACGATTCGGCGCGGCACGGAGGAAATGACCGTTCCGGTCGAAGACGTTCGCGTCGGGGATGTCATGATCGTCAAGCCGGGTGGAAAAATCGCTTTGGACGGCATTGTCATAAGCGGCGCCTCCACAGTGAATGAAGCGGCGATCACCGGCGAAAGTCTGCCGGTGGAAAAAGCAGTGGGGGATGCAGTGTTTGCCGGGACGCTGAATGGAGAAGGATTCCTCGAAGTTGAAGTGACAAAGCGGGCGGATGAAACGACATTGGCGAAAATGATTGATCTTGTGGAAGAGGCGCAAGCGGAGCGGGCGCCGTCGCAAGCGTTCGTCGACCGGTTTGCTCGCTATTATACGCCGTTTATTATCGTGACCGCGCTTCTGATCGCCATCGTTCCGCCGCTCGTGATGGGCGGGGAGTGGCTTGATTGGATTTACCGCGGTCTTGCCGTTCTTGTCATCGGCTGCCCGTGCGCGCTCGTCATCTCCACCCCGGTGGCGATTGTCACCGCCATCGGAAACGCGGCTCGGCGCGGTGTGCTCATCAAAGGCGGCGTGCATCTCGAACAAATCGGCCGGCTGCGTGCCGTTGCCTTTGATAAAACCGGGACGTTGACGAAAGGGAAACCAGCCGTGACCGATGTCGTCGTGTATGAAGGAACACGTGAGCAGCTGTTGGCCATCGCCGCCGCCATCGAAAAACGGTCGCAGCACCCTTTGGCTTCTGCCATCGTCCGCAAAGCGGAAGAAGAGGGAGCACCGTTTCTTGATGTGGCCGTCGAAGAGTTTCAATCGCTCACCGGCCAAGGAGTGAAGGCGGCGATTGCGGGGAACACGTACTATATCGGCAGCCCCGCTTTGTTTACCAGTTGGATCGGGAAGTTGCCCGATGAAGCGGAAAAGCAAATCTCTGCCTTTCGGGACGAAGGAAAAACCGTGATGGCCGTCGGCACGGCCGATCGGCTGTTGGGGCTTGTCGCCGCGGCCGATCAACTGCGGCCGTCCGCCCCGGAAACGGTTGCCGCGCTGCGGCGCCTTGGGGTGGCGGAAGTGGTGATGGTGACGGGCGACCACGAGCAAACCGCACAGGCCATCGGCCGTCAAGCGGGCGTATCCGATATTCGCGCCGAGCTCCTTCCGAAACAGAAGCTGGCGGCGATCCGCGAGCTGAAAGAACGTTGCGGCATGACCGCCATGGTCGGCGACGGGGTGAATGACGCCCCTGCCTTGGCCGCGGCCGATATTGGTGTGGCGATGGGCGGGGCGGGAACGGATGCCGCCTTGGAAACAGCCGATGTTGTGCTCATGGCCGACGATTTGCGCCAGCTGCCGTACACCGTCCACCTTGGGCGCCGAACGCTTGCCGTCATCCGGCAAAACATCGCCGTCGCCTTAGGGCTTAAAGTGCTGGCACTCGTGGCCGCCTTCCCGGGCTGGCTCACCCTTTGGCTCGCGGTGTTCGCCGATATGGGCGCGACGCTGCTAGTGACACTCAACAGCATGCGCCTATTGCGGGTGAAGGAATGAGACGGGGCTGCGGGCAGCGAGATACATCGTCCAACTTAGAAGAAGTGCATTTGTCCTCTCTCATGAAATGCGTGGAAAATATGGGTGCTTTCTGACGATGAGAGACGGTATAATGAAGAGGAAAACATCACAGCTGATTAGGTTGAATGTTTGGGGATAGCGGCTGTTGGATGGAACCATCGTTTTGGTCTGTTCATGGAAATCGTGGGGAAGAGGGGCGTCATGAAGGGATCTCGAAAAGAAGAGAGGCATGAAACGCAACGGACAGAAGAGATTCAACGGATGGATGACCGGGTGTTTTCTCGCCGGCCGAACAGTTGGATCGGATCGCCGCGGGAGGGGCGATGAAGCGGGAAGCCCTCGATTGGTGAGGATTTCCCCGGTGGATTCGATATGTCGGATACATCGCCTTCGCCTTTTTTGTCATCGTTCCTTTGATGGCATGGTTGTGGAACGTGTATATAGATACGAGCTGAAAATGGAAACGATCCGCCAGTTCGATTGGATGAAGAGCATATTGATTCGTTTCATACCAAGAAAACAATCGATTCATCCCTAGAGGCAAAGGGCGCAACGCATCCAACCGTTGTTTCAGCTCGTCGATTTTGGCAAACATCGCTCTCACCTCTTGGTATATGATTCGCGGCCTCGATTCGTTTTTCCTTTAAATAGCCAAGCGATGGCTCTCGTTTTTTCTATTATGATACAAAAATAAAGGGCGGGGAGTGTTCAGCAGTTGCAGAACAATGAAACAACCGCCCGCCCAACACGGGCGAACGGCGAAAAGGGGATGGAAAAGTGGAGTGTTTCAAGAAAAATGCCCAAGCTGCCGGAGCGCTTCTTCGCTCATTCGCTCCGGCGTCCATGGCGGGTTCCATGTCACTTGGACGCGCACGTCACGGATGCCGTCAATGTGCTCAAGCGCCCGTTTGACGCCGCCGGCGATCGAGTCGTGAAGCGGGCAGCCGGGGGTCGTGAGCGTCATCAGGACATTGATATGCCCATCTTCGATTTTTAAGTCATAAATCAACCCTAAATCGACGACGTTAATGCCGAGCTCCGGATCAAGGATCGTTTTCAGCTGTTGAATGGCAAGTTCGCGGACATCCATCGTTCTTTTCCTCCTCATTCGTTTATTTTCGGAAGACCGTTAAAATCGTTCCCGCAAAGGCAACGCTTAATCCAGCCAGCAGTGTTTGAGCGACGGCCAACAGCGGCACGCTCGCGACAGCAAGCGCAACGGCCGCCAGCGCGAGAGCGAAAAGCCATAGGCGGCATTGGACGGTGACGGCTCGCTCATTCATCATTTGTTTTAACGTCGGCACGTTTTGTTGGCCGACTTTTTCGCTGTAGCGATGCGTCCACCATAAAAACGGCACGATTTTGAACAAATAGCCGACGATGCTGAAGAGAATCCAGCCGACAATGAATAGATAAACAATGATGCCAAGCAGCCGTCCGCTGCCGACGACGATGGCGACAAAGGCGGCAACGTGCAGTCCAAGACCGATGACGATGGCCGAAAGCGAAAAGCGGAACGGGCGGTCAAGCGTTTTTTTCATCCGCTTTTGCAAAATGGCGCGGATATGCCAGGCGAAAACAAGGAATCCGCTCATGAGCAAGGCTGCACCGGCTATAAGCCATGCGTGGCTTCGCAAGAATAAGCTGGCGAACGCCACCGCAATCCCGCTGATGTACAGCGCATAGACGTAACGCGCCGGCCGCAGCGAAAAGCCGTGGGCGAGCGAGAACATCGGTACCATTTTGTACGAAAAGCCTATGATGAGCAGTGTGAACCAGCCGCACAGCCCGAACAGCACATGCAAGCCGAACACCGTTTCATGACTGTTGGCGCCTGTGGCGGCGAAAAAGTGAAAGGCAAGCAGCCCTCCAGCGGCGCCCGTCAGCAGCAAAAACAACAAGGAAGTCGCGACAAACAGCGTCATGATCGTTCTGTTTTTTTGTTGTTTTAATGTCATTGCCATTTGCCAGACAAACAGCACGATGCCGAACAGCAGAAGCAAGCCAGGGAGAAACGCTTGGTTTGGCGTAAACGCTAAACTGGCGGCAAAGGCGACGATGCCGAGAGCGGTGATCGCAAACTGCCAAAAACCGAGCCGCTCGCTCCAAATCGGCGTCAAAAAGGCGACCGGAACGAGCTGGTACATCGCCCCCATGGCCGTCATCAATGCAAAGCCAAGCAACGCCAAGTGGGCCGCCGCCCATACGAACGGCAGCCGGAACGCGCCGCTGCTAAGTGAGGGAATCGCTCCAAGCAACATAAGCTGCGACGCGGCGAACGCCAACACGGCGAACATGATAAACGAGAACGGAAGACGGACGTCTGTTTCCGTCCCCGTGCGAGTAGGAAACACGTTGCTCATCCTTTCGTAATGCGGATTTCAAAGCTGCCGTCTTCGCGTGCGACCGTCTCGTGCCGGTAGCCGAGCTCGTCAAGCTGTTCGTACAAAAACATCGGGCGGCGGTCGTTAATGATCGTCAGCGTCTCCCCAGGATTCAGCTTCGCGAGGGCAGCGAGCGTCCGCATCATCGGCTGCGGCGGCTCGAGTCCGCGGTTATCGAGGATCATCGGTCATCCCCCCTGCTTCACAAACGTTACTTTCCAATGTTTTTTTTCGATTTGTTCGGCCTCGTAAGTAAATCCTTTCGCTTTCATAATCGGAAACAGCGGCAGCGGCTTGAATGGAGCGTGCAAAATGAACGTATCGCCCGGCTGCAGCGGTTTGATGGCGTTCATAATTTTTTCAAACGGCTCACGTTTCTGCCGCAAATCTTCGCGCACATCGAGTTCAATTGTGACAGCCATGTGCACTCCTCCTTTTTGACTATTATGATAATCATTTTCAATGTTTGATGTTGTGATATGGCTCACACATGGACGTTAGAAAAAGATTTCTTTTTCCAATCCTTCCTGGTCGATCAAATAAAAGCCGTGTTCGTCGACATTGATCAACCCTTTCCGTTTCAGCTGGCTCAACGTCCGGCTGACCGTTTCCCGGGCGGTGCCGATCATGTTGGCCAGCTCGCGGTTCGTCACATGGGCGGTGAGACGGTGCCACTTCCCTTGTTTGACGGCGTTCGTGCGCGTCAGACGCAACAAAAGCAGCACGATTTGTTCGTACGTATTATGGAGCACTTGCGCCTCAAGCCGGTTTTGCAAGTCGACGATTTTTTCGCCCATGACGCGGAACAGTTTTATGCAAAGTTCAGGGCTCGCCATCAGCACTTGTTCGAAATCGTGGATCGGGATCGCGATCAATGTCGCTTCCTCGACCACTTCGGCGTGGGCCGGATAGGTGCCTTTTAAGAAAAAGCCGGCATGCGGAAACATTTCTCCCGTCTGCAAAATCGAAACGATTTGTTCTTTCCCGCTGAAGTCCGTTTTATAAATTTTTACCGTGCCGGAATGAATGAAATAGACACGTTCTAACGGGTCGCCTTGCATAAAGACAAACGTCCGCGGCTTGTAAACGCGCACGTGGGAAATGGCAACCAGCGAATCAAGCTCGTAATCGGACAGTTCACGAAACAACGGAACAGCTTTTAAGCGGTCTTTCATCCAATGGTTCGCCATGGCGTTCTCTCCTTTGGAAATGTGACAAAAGTGTGGCGGCTGTCAACAGAGCATCGATGCTTTTCTCTTTTTGAACATCCGCGCCGTTTGGCCTTTTTTGCCTTCATTGTATACATTCTTACGCCATAAAGCTGTGATATAAATCATAACGGACATTTGTCCCAGCTCACAAACCGGCCTCGATTCAGCACGCTACAATGGGGGCGAACAAACGAGAAGGAGGTTGTCTCATATGGAAGTTCATCGATCCGTTCGCCCCAACATGCGGCCGGGGCGGCAAACGACCAACGGTTTTCTCAAATCGATTCTCATTTTCACCATTTTAATCAGCTTCACTGTCCTGCTTGTCGGCGGATATTGGATTTTTAAAGAAATGGCGCCGAGGCCGAAGGAAGTGCGCAGTGAAGACGGCCAAGTGTTGATGACGAAAGAAACGATCATCGGCGGGCAGGCCGTCTTCCAAAAATACGGGCTGATGGATTACGGAACCGTGCTTGGGCATGGGTCGTATATGGGGCCGGACTATACGGCGGAAGCGTTGAAAATTTATACGGAAGGCATGCAAGATTACAAAGCAAAAGAGCGGTATCACAAACCGTTTGCCGATTTAACCGCCGATGAGAAAACGATCATCCGCGAACAAGTCATCAAGGAAATGCGAAAAAATCGCTACAACCCGGTTACGGATGTTCTCGTCCTGACAGATGCGCAAGTATACGGGTTGGAAAAAGTGCGCGACTATTACCGCGACGTGTTCACCAATGGCGACGGTTGGGGATTGAAAAAAGGATTGATCAAAGAAAGTGACATGCCAAAATCAAGCCGTGCTTGGGTCGCGGACGGCGACCAAATCAAGCAAATTGCCGACTTTTTCTTCTGGACCGCTTGGCTGTCAAGCACGCCAAGACTTGGCGACCACATCACCTATACGAACAACTGGCCGTACTATGAGGACGCCGGCAATACGATGTCATTTTCCGCGGTATGGTGGAGCGGCGCGAGCGTCACGATTTTGATTTTGTTCATCGGGATCATTTTGTATGTGTTCCACCGCTATCAGTTAAGCATGCAAGAAGCGTATACAGAAGGAAAGTTTCCGGTCATCGATTTGCGGCGGCAGCCGCTGACTCCGTCGCAAGTGAAAGCGGGCAAATATTTCGTTGTCGTCGCCGCGCTCTTTTTCGTGCAAGCGATGTTCGGGGCGTTGCTCGCCCACTACTATACGGAACCGGACAGCTTCTTCGGCATCAAATGGATCCATGACCTATTGCCGTTTAACATCGCCAAAGGGTATCATTTGCAGCTGGCGATTTTCTGGATTGCCACCGCTTGGCTTGGCATGGGGATTTTCATCGCGCCGCTTGTCGGTGGGCAAGAGCCGAAAAAGCAAGGGCTGCTCGTCGATCTGCTCTTCTGGGCGCTTGTCGTCCTTGTCGCCGGCAGCATGATCGGCCAATGGCTAGGCGTCAACGGCTACTTAGGGAACAGCTGGTTCTTGTTTGGCCACCAAGGTTGGGAATACATTGAGCTCGGCCGCGTTTGGCAAATCATTTTAGTCGTGGGCATGCTGCTTTGGCTGTTCATCGTCTTTCGCGGCATCAAACGAGGGCTGAAGCAAGAAAGCGACAAAGGCGGGCTCATCCACTTGCTGTTTTACTCAGCCATTGCCGTTCCGTTCTTCTACATTTTCGCCTTCTTTATGGAGCCGGATACGAACTTTACGATGGCGGATTTTTGGCGCTGGTGGATCATCCACTTATGGGTGGAAGGCATTTTCGAGGTGTTTGCTGTTGTCGTCATCGGGTTTTTGCTCGTACAAATGAGATTGGTGACGAAAAAATCGACAGTCCGGGCTCTCTATTTCCAATTTACGATTTTATTGGGCAGCGGTGTGATCGGCATCGGCCACCACTATTACTACAACGGTTCACCGGAAGTATGGATCGCTCTTGGCGCGGTGTTCTCGGCGCTCGAGGTCATTCCGCTTACGCTCCTTATTTTAGAAGCGTACGAACAATATAAAATGATGCGCGACGGCGGGGTCAACTTCCCGTATAAGGCCACATTCTGGTTTTTGATCTCCACAGCGATCTGGAACTTGGTCGGCGCCGGGGTGTTCGGCTTTCTCATCAATTTGCCGGCGGTCAGCTACTTTGAACACGGGCAATTCTTAACGCCGACCCACGGCCATGCGGCGATGATGGGCGTGTATGGCATGTTTGCGATCGCCGTGCTTCTTTACTCGCTGCGCAACATCGTCAAACCGGAAGCATGGAACGACAAATGGCTGAAATTCTCTTGCTGGATGCTGAACATCGGCCTGGCTGGCATGGTTCTCATCACGCTTCTCCCGGTTGGGGTGCTGCAAATCAAAGAAGCGTTTGAACACGGCTATTGGGCGTCCCGTTCGCCTTCGTTCTTGCAAAAAGATGTCGTACAAAACTTGCTGCTTGTCCGCTTTGTTCCGGATACGATCTTTTTGATCGGCGTCGTTGCGTTGCTTGTTTTCGCCATCAAGGTGCTGTTCCATTTGCGCAAGCCAACGCACGGCGAAGGGGAAGAGCTGCCGGTGGCGAATTTGGCGGAGGAAGAATAACCAAAACGGGGCTGACCAAAAACGCGAATGCGTTTTGGAATTAGCCCCTTTTTTACACCAAAATATCGTTCGTTTTCTGGCAGAATAGAGTTACCATAACCACTATCACTGGAAAAGGAGCGATTCGTTTATGAAACATCATCATAATTTTTGAAGAGTGTACCATGAATCATCTCACGTTGCCAGGCGATATCATTCCACTGGATCATATGGCTCATGTAGTTTACGAAATGGTCGAACGCATTCCGATGGAGATGTTTCTTCCTTTACTATAAAGGCGGCCGCACCTCAGAAAGGCAAGGAGAGATGCTTCCTCCTTGCTCATGTTGTCTTTATAAGACGAATGCTGGAAATTGCCGCTTCGTGTTCAATCGAACGCCTAGAAAGAAGATCTAAAATCCGTTCGTGCTTTTCCATGTTTTGTTCTATTTTCTTAACGATTTCATTTGTTTCAAGCACTGCTTGTTGGAGGAAAACAAATTCTTGCTTTGTGACCATATTGGCTTTGACATGATCTAATTCTTTCATTAGGTTGTTCTTTACGTCCTCAAGCTCTTGCTTGGTGGCCATGTTGGCTTTGATGTCTTCAAGCTCCTGCTTGGTGGCCATGTTGGCTTTGATGTCTTCAAGCTCTTGCTTGGTAGCCATGTTGGCTTTAATGTCTTCGATCTCTTTTGTGAAACTATGCTTCACTTCTTCGAGTTCTTGTTTAGTGGCCATGTTGGTTCTAATATCTTCGAACTCTTTTGTGAAACGATTCCTCACTTCTTCAAGTTCTCGTTTCGTTGCCATGTTGGCTTTAATATCCTCAAGCTCTGTTGTGAAGTTTTGCTTCACTTCTTCGAGCTCCTGTTTCGTTGCCATGTTTGTTTTGATATCGCTTACTTCATGTTCGATCATTTGGAGCTTGTCCAAAATTTGGTTCAATATCTCTTCCAAGGAAAATCCTCCCTTCTAATAAGATATATAGCAGCCCTGGAAAAGCGAGTGATGATGAATCGCTCCTTTCTTTTGAGGACTGGGGAAACGAGCGTGTAGAGTAAGTGGTTGAGGAAAGGGATGGGATTGTAGCGCAGAACAAATGAGGACAATCGTTCCCCATTCATATTATAAATGATTCGTAGAAATTTGAAAATAACGTTTTGTGTCATTGTCGCTTTGTATCCGTCCAGGAAAAGGAGTGCGTTTTAGCCCGTACGGTCATGTTAATCCCGGCAGCGACATTGTTTTTAAGAAAATCGAACTTCCTTTCTTTGATAATAAGAAGAAACAAGGGATTTAATCGGAATCGTTCATGATCAATGTACGATTTAAAAAAGAAAGAGCTGGCTCCAAAAGTCCGCTTTTTAGCGGATTTTTGGCTCAGCCCCCTTTCATTTGTTAACGTTTTCAATCACTTGTGGCATTTGTCCGGCGTGGTGTGTTCGGTTTCCTTTTGCTTGTCATGGCATGGAAAGCAGTACAACGTCTCTGTTTCTCGGCTGACGATGCCGTTTAAAAACCCATGCAGACAATGGATCGGCTTGCCGCATTGCGCGCAAAAGCCAACAAGCTCTTCCAACCGCCATTTCTCCTTTCATGGGGATTGAACATGTTCACCTTCGGGCTGTGACGCTCGTCACTACCCCCCAAGGTTCAAGCGGTTATGATAAAGTATATAATTCATTATACTACAAAGGAGGCCAATGTTATGAACCAATTTGCTGCCAAAATCCACGCCCCGGACTATCCGCCGCGCGATCGCCATCCGGCAATTTTTCGGCTGTTTGACAATTTGAAGCCGGGGGAAGTGATGGAGCTGACGAATGACCATGACCCGCGTCCGCTGCAATACCAATTCATGATGGAGCGTCCGGATCAGTTTACATGGGAGTACTTAGAGGAAGGGCCGGACGTATGGCGGGTGGCCATCGGCAAAAAATAAATCATCCGCTCCATAGGGATTTCCGTCGACAGGCGGAAATCTTTTTTTTCGCCGGTTCGTATGGTACGGTAGGGACAGATGATGTTCGGAAAGAGGGGATAGAGATGAAACGAGCCATTGCCGGAGCGGTGCTCGCCGGCGGCCAGTCGCGTCGGTTCGGGCGGCCGAAGGCGTTTGCGCTGCACGAAGGCGCCCCGTTTTTCACTTGGTCGGTCGCGGCGCTCGATCCGATCGCGGATGAATTGTATATCGTCAGCCACCCGTCGCTTGTCGATGAATTCCGCCGCCAAACGGATATCCCGGTGCTGCTCGATGTCGAGCGCTGCCGCGGCTGTGGGCCGCTGGCCGGCCTTTACACCGTTATGGAACAGAGCCGAGCGGATTGGGTGTTCGTCTTGCCGTGCGACATGCCGTACATGCGGCGGGAAGTGACAGAGCGGCTTGCTTCCTATATCGATCCGATGTTTGACGCCATCGTCCCGCTCCATGACGTCCGTCCCGAACCATTGGTCGCCTTATACCACCGTCGGCTTCGCTCCGTGATCGCCGAGCTGCTTGATGCCGGCGAACGGCGGATGATCTCGCTTATTGACCGCGCCCGCGTCCGCTATGTTGACGCCCAACAGCTTGCCGCGGATGAAACCGTATGGCGCAATGTCAATACGGAGGGAGAGTACCGGTGAAGGGGGAATTGTGGCCGAAGCAGACATAGCATATACTTTTTTTCAATCAGAAGAGCCATCCTTGCTTTACTTTTTGGGCGTATGGCGGGTCAATATATTATACCGCCTGTTCAGATGGCTGTCATCTTCGCCCATGGTACGATCGCCCTCTGTTGTGGCTTTGCTGTGGATGTGATCGATATCACATAACGCGCCTGAATGTTGCGGTACAATGGAGGCCAAGGAGGGGGCCGCAATGCGCGATTTTAATGAAAATCCGTTTATTGTGATTTGGGAATTGACGAGAGCTTGTCAACTCAAGTGCCTTCATTGCCGCGCCGAAGCGCAATACCATCGCGATCCGCGCGAGTTGACGTTTGAGGAAGGGAAAAAACTGATCGATGAGATTTACGCGATGGATCAGCCGATGCTCGTCTTTACGGGCGGCGATCCGCTCATGCGTCCGGATGTGTACGATTTAGCGAAATATGCGATCGATAAAGGGCTGCGCGTGTCAATGACGCCAAGCGCGACGCCGAACGTGACGAAAGAGGCGATCCGCAAAGCAAAAGAGGTCGGCCTGTCGCGCTGGGCATTTAGCCTTGACGGGCCGAACGCCGAGATTCACGACCATTTCCGCGGCGTGAGCGGCTCGTTTGATTTGACGATCCGTGCGATTCAATACTTGCATGAGCTCGACATTCCCGTGCAAATCAACACCGTCATTTCGCGATACAACGTTCATGTGCTTGATGAAATGGCGGAATTGGTTGAGAAGATGAAATGCGTCCTTTGGAGCGTCTTTTTCCTTGTGCCGACAGGCAGGGGGAAGGAGGAGGACATGATTTCCCCCATCGAGCATGAGCGGGTGTTCCGCTGGTTGTATGAAACGAGCAAGCGCGTTCCGTTTGACATTAAAACGACAGCCGGCCAGCATTACCGCCGCGTTGTGCTGCAGGCGAAAATGCGCGAAGGAAAAGCGACAAAAGGCGGCATCCGTTACGAAGATGTGTTGAACCAAGGGTTGACCGGACAAGTCGACGGGCTCGGCCGCGCGCCGAAAGGAGTAAACGACGGCAACGGTTTCGTCTTTATTTCCCATATTGGCGACGTCTATCCGAGCGGGCTGCTGCCGGTCAAAGCCGGGAACGTCCGGGAAACGCCGCTGGCGGACATTTACCGACACTCGCCGATTTTCCAAGACTTGCGCAATCCGGACAAATATAAAGGAAAATGCGGCGTCTGCGAGTTCCGATATGTGTGCGGCGGCTCTCGTTCACGCGCTTACGCTGTAACGGGCGACTATTTGGAAAGCGAGCCGTATTGTGTTTACATTCCAAAGGCGCTGCGGACAAAAGAGCGAAGCCAACGGTAAGAAGGCGGTGAAAAACAGCCGCTTAAAATGACGGCGCTACGGCGTTCGTGAGATGGTTGCCCGGGCGCATGCGGCGGATGTTGGATGTGTGTTCAAAACATACGGGGGAGGAGCAGGCGCCCTTCCCCGTTTTTGTTGAAAGATCATTCGTGGTTCAACTCGACTATAAAGGTCTCGGGCCCGGTCGGCGCCGCGCTTCCTCCTTTTGGTGTTTGTCGCTGCGCTGTTGTTGAATGCTGTTTTGTTTCTTTCGCTCGGCCTGCTCGTGATGGCGTTGGGCATTTTGGTCTTGGTGATTCCGCCTACTTTCGAAGAGTTTGCCCGCATGGTCTGCTTTTTGTTGTTATGTCTTGTGTATATCGCCTTTTGGCTGAATCTCGGCATTTTGTTTTCCGTCGTCTTCCGCCAGGCGGCGACATCCGCGTTGTCGTCGATGGCCGTTTGGCTGTTTTTCAATCTTTTCTACTCGATGATCGTGGAAGTGTTTGCGAAATCGTTTTTGCAGTTTGATGCCATTACGTCCGTCGAGCAGGCGGTCGGCCGTCAAGAGTTGGTGCTTGGTCTCATGAGATTGTCGCCGAGCTACTTGTTCAATGAATCAACAACTGCCTTTTTCGCCGGACGTCCGAACGCTAGGGATCGTCACGGTGGAGCAAACGGCCGGCGCTGTTGCGACCCCCTTGCCATTCTCGCAAAGTTTGCTGCTCATTTGGCCGCAGGTGACCGCGCTCATTGCCGCCACTCTCATCTGCTTTGCGATCGCGTATTGGTTGTTTATGAGGCAGGAGATACGGGCGGAGTGGGTGAGAAAACAAGTTGTTTCCGTAGACGGGGCGGAAGAGATGTGTGCGCCCAACAGCGTTTCTTATCGTTCGGATGTGAAAAACGTTCTGCCAAATCGTGTCCGTTCCTTTTGGGGACGGGCTTTTTCTTTTTTTGGATGTGACAAAACCGTGACAACGCTTGTGGCAAAATGGTGACAACAGGCAAGAATGTGATAAGCCTCACAAATCTGTTTCCTTTTCCTGTGTATGATGGAAGTACAAACAGCGTCACAAATTTTGAAAGTTTGGGAGGGGCTTTTCATGAATAAACAAAAGGCGCTGCTGCCGATTACGACGTTCGCCATGTTGTTTTCATTCGTCGTGTGGGCCGTGTTTTCGCCGCTTGCGAGTACGTTTCAGCAAATGTACGGGCTGACATCGACGTAAAAAAGCATTTTGGTCGCCATTCCGGTGCTGCTTGGCTCGATCATGCGTGTGCCGCTTGGCATTTGGACGGACCAGATCGGCGGGCGCAGGCTGTTTTCGCTGCTGCTCTTGTTTCTTGTCATTCCGCTTGTTGGCGCAGGGTTTGCAGATTCGTATGCGATGCTTCTGTTTTGGGCGTTTTTCATCGGCATGGCCGGAACGTCGTTCGCCATTTCGATGACGTTCGTTTCCCGCTTGACTCCGCCGGAAAAGCAAGGGACGGCGCTTGGGATTAACGCGATGGGCAACATCGGCACGGCGGTTGCTTCGTTTTCCGTTCCATCGATTGCCGCAGCGTTTGGTGTGCCTTGGGCTTTTTGGGGGATGATCATTCCGGTTGTCGTCATGCTCGTTCTCGTTTGGTTTTTCACACCGGATATGCCGAAACCGAAACAACAAAAAACGGTGCGTGAATCGCTGTCGGTATTGAAATATAAACATACGTGGACGTTGTCGCTCTTTTACTTTGTTACGTTCGGGGCGTTTGTTGCTTTCGGCATTTACTTGCCGGCGCTGCTCGTTGACTTGTATGGGTTGACGCCAGTGGATGCTGGGATGCGCGCGGCTGGGTTTACTGTACTCGCTACGCTCGCGCGGCCAGTCGGCGGCTATCTTGGCGATAAAATCGGAGCTGAACGGGTGTTGACGTTCGTCTACGCTGGAATGACAATCGGCGCGTTGGTGATCGCGTTTGGAATGGAAAATATTTGGGTGATGACAGCGGCTTGTTTGTTTGTGGCCGTGATGTCTGGGCTGGGCAACGGTGCGGTGTTCAAACTCGTGCCGCAGCTGTTCCCAGCCGAAACGGGCGCCGTCACCGGCCTTGTCGGTGCCTGGGGCGGACTTGGCGGCTTTTTTCCGCCGATTGTCATGGGGATCCTGAAAGATGCAACAGGTTCGTACGTGCTCGGTTTTCTGCTCCTTAGCTTGTTTGCCCTTATTTGCTTCTTGCTGAACCGGCTCGTATTTGGCAAAAAAGCCGGCGAACCGACGAAGCGATACGCATCGTAAAATCCGATTCCAGATCCAAAGAGGCCAAAAGCATATGCTTTTGGCCTCTTTTTGGTTTGCGGAGGTACAAGTTCAACGAAAGGATGGAAAATGGCGATCCGCAAAGAGGAAGGTCGTTCTCCGTTAGTGAATAGGGCTACATTCGTTACGGTTGCTACATTGCGAATATTTATTGCTCATTATTTCACGAACTTTTCAAACATGGCCGCTCCTTGGTGATACAAATCACTAGGGGAAAAGGCAGAAATGGCGTACGCTGAAGGTGTAAATCAAATCAACTGAAGGGGGGGAAAACAGTGAAACGAAATGTGTCTACGTTGTTGTCAGTTGCGTTGGTTGCATCGCGTTTGGCCGCATGCAGCAACGGGGGAGGAGGAGAGGCAAAGGCGGAAAATAAAAACGGAACAGCGGCAACTACGCAACAGTCTGCTGCGAACATGTTAGCGGCGCATAAAGGATTGAACCAAGCACCGGTGCCGTTGAAAATGGAGCGGATCGGTCTGCATGACGTCCGCGTTGAAATGACGGCGCAAATCACTGACATTGAAATTGACAAAGGGAAAACGTATTATACGGCGGTGAAAAGAAAAAGAAGTGATTCGCATCACAATCGAAAAAAAGAGAGCGTCCGGCAGGCCGCGAACAACGGTCGGTCGGGCGTTCTTCTAATCAGCGCGCCAAAATGGCTTGGTCGTTGCTGTGTATCGAAGGGGAACGATCAGACAGACCCCTAACTACGGTGCACCGCTCACTCAATGCAACAAATATCCGCCGGACAGTCTTCGCATTGAATTTCCGTTTTCAAATAGTTTAAATCATGAACCGTAATTTTCCCCCGCTTCATCGAGATAATCCCTTCCTGTTTTAACGCATTGAGCATCCGGTTGACGCTTTCGCGCGTCGTGCCGCAAAAGTTGGCCAAGTCTTGGTTTTTTAACGTTACGTCAATGAAGATACTTCCATCTTCAAGCGGGACGCCATAACTGTTGCATAAACGAATGAGTGTTGAATAGAGCGCCCCTTTTTTGCCGTGCATGATGAGATCGCGAAACTTCATCTGCGTCCGCCGGACATGCTTGCTGATCCAGCGCATATATTCAAGGGTAAGGGGCGGATTGATCAGCAGCTGCTGTTCCAGTTCCTCTTTGTTTATGACTGCCGCTTCGCCTGGCTCTATTACCTTGGCCGTCAACAAGTAGCGTGCATCGTTCGTAAACAGCGTCAGCTCGCCGACGATTTCCCCGCTTCCGCAAATGCGGAAGCACATTTCTTTTCCGTCCGGGCAAATTTTGCTCACTTGCACTTTGCCGGAAAGAATCAAGTACAGCTCATTGGCCGGCATCCCTTCTTGGAACAAAAAGGAGTGCTTGCGAAGTGGAATCACTTTTTTCGACGATTGCAACAAAGAACGTAAATGGGGAAAATATCCATTCACTGTAGCTTCCATCGATAGCCCCTCCATTCATTCAGCTATTTCTATTGTAAAAATCATCACAGCGGGAGAGAGTGAAAAAAATCACCGGTTACTGTTTTTTTGTGCGAGGCGTCACAATTTTTTTCTAAATTGGTTTTTCCTTTTTCTATGTTACAATGTGAGTAGCATCACAGCATTCTACTGTTTGTTTTCGTATGGTAAAAGGGAGACGGAACAGAGAGAGGCTCGTCGATGGAAGAGTTTTGGTCACCGGTATGGTTATCGATAAACGTATCGCTTCTTGCCGGCGTGATCGTCGCAATCCTTGGAACAGCGGCGGCGAGGTGGATGGCGCGCCGCCGGTTTCGTGGGAAGACGATCGTGGAGACGGTGTTTATGTTGCCGCTCGTGCTGCCGCCGTCGGTTGTCGGTTTTTTGCTTGTTGTGCTGTTTGGGCGGCATAGCCCGATCGGACAGTTGATGGAAACGTGGTTTCACACAACGGTGCTGTTTACACCCGGCGCGGCGGTGATGGCGGCGGTTGTTGTGTCGTTTCCGCTCATGTACCAGGCGGCCAAAGCGGGTCTGGAAGCCGTTGATCCAACCGTTGAAGGAGCGGCGCGCATCGATGGGGCGAATGAGCGCCAAGTGTTTTGGCATATTTCGCTGCCGCTGGCCAGAAACGCCTTGTTGTCCGGGGCGGTGCTGTCGTTTGCCCGCAGCCTGGGGGAGTTTGGCGCGACGCTCATGTTTGCCGGGAATATTCCGGGAAAAACGCAAACGATCCCCACCGCTGTCTATATGGCGATGGAGTCGGGGCGGATGGAGTTGGCGTGGGCATGGGTGGCGGTCACGATTGGATTGTCATTTAGTTTATTGTCCTGTGCGGCGAAACTAGGCCGTTGGCAGCGATAAGGAGCAGGCCATTGGAACATCACGCGGTCCATGAAAGGGGTAGCGTCAAAAGTTCTATGAAAACTCCACACAGATCATACCATTGAGCATCGTGGGGCATGCGGAGGGCCGGATTCGCCCTTGACCAACACCCGCCAAAGGTGGGAAAGAGTCGTCAAGGGCGACGGGGACAAAAAGAAGGCAATAGGAAAGCCGCCCTTGCCATGACCGAATTTTACCTTTGGCGGTGTTCGGTTGGTCAAGGGTTCGCTTCGCCGAATCCGGCAGGAGTTCTGTTCAACGGGCTCCGGCGGACAAAAAAGTCAGGCCGCCTCTTGTTGGAGAAACGCTTGTGCCATGGCGATGAGCTTCGTCCACCGGGCCGGCATATGCGGAAGATCCGCCAGTTCCGGGATGACGACCGGGACCCGGCCTTCGAGTGCGCTATGCGGGCGCAGGAAGTTGAAATACGCCACAAACAGCGTCACAAAGGACACCGAGCCTTCTTCCGCACCAAACCCATGGGTCGGGCGGTAGTTGCCTTTAAAGGTCCGGTTGAATCGCTCGATGATCTGTTTGAG